>JAFGRS010000408.1 GCA_016935045.1 Lentisphaeria bacterium
AAGATCCCCTTCGTGTCGCTTCGTGTGCTTCGTGGGCAGTTCCGCTGCGATTGTCGAGTAGCTTGGGGCCTTCCGGGTGCTGCAGGTCGCGCTCAGTGGGCCTTACCTGAAGGGGCAGAGAGATACTCGGACCGTTGGCCTGGGCCAGCCGACGTGTCGCAGGACGGCGTTGAAGCCGTCCCCCGTGTAGGCCCGCCGCTAGCTCTTGCGATTGATCCACTGGAAGCGGATCTGCGTGGGAAGGCTTCCTTCTCCTTCTCTGCCATGGTACAGGGCCAGGTTGGCCCGGCGTTCGATGAGTCCATGGTCCATGGTCCATTGTCCATGGTCCATGGTCCATGGTCCATTGTCCTTCCAGCGCAATGAGATGTGTAGACCTTCCGAGACGTCCCGGTTAACGTATACCCGGCGCAATCAGGCGCCAGAAACGCGGTTCGGTACGCGAGGGCACGGCCGGCCAGGCATGGGTGTAGAGGCGTGTCAGCACGGCCGGCACCACGACGCCTGCCAGGGCGGGATCCGGGTTGAACCCGCCCAGGCGCCACAGCCAGCCCCATCCCGCGCCACGGGTCCCCCCGACGAAGTCGCCGCTTGCGCCCCGGACCAGGATCAACACCCGATCGTCCGGATCGAAGCCGCGCTGCACCCCGGCCGCCGACCGCGCCAGCAACGCCGACATCTCCTCCCCGAACCACTCCCGACCCGTGGCCGTCAACACGAGCGGTTCGGCCGGCGCCTCCACCTCGAACCCGGCGCAGGCAAAGCCCAGACGAGATGCCCCGGCAGGTCCCAGGGCACGCCTCTGCCACGCGCCCCCGGCATCGCGATAGGCGCAGGAATAGAAGGAATAGCCGCCCGTTTCCCACCAGATGCCGCCACCGGCGACATAGGCCGCGATGCCGTCCAGCATCGTTTCGGCGGCCTCGGCCGACGGGGCGTAGAAGGTCTCCCCGCCCGGGTTCACCACGGCAAATGGACGCTCGCCGGGAGCGGCCCGCAGCAGCTCCATCAGTTGCGCGGCAGTGGCCACGCCCTGCACCGTCAGCCCGGCCCGGCGCAGTCCCTCGTCAGCGCCAAGCACGCCCAGCCAGTCGGCGGCCGTCATGCGCACCCACGTCGTCGGCGCGTCCCCCCCCATCTCGAGGACCACCACCGTGCGCCCCCATCCCGGCCACCCGGACGGGGCCGCGGCGACCCGCTGCGGCGGCAGATCCGTGTCCGGCTCCCCCGGGTAGAATGCAGGCAGCGCCAGCAGGGACGTGCCTCCCGCACCGGGTTCGAGGCGCGCCGGGATCTCGACGCCGTTGCGGCCCACCAGCCGGGCACGGCCGGCAGCCGGGACCGTGATGGGAAGGAGGACCTCCTGTCCACAGGCGGCGCGGACAGCCACCTGCGTGGCCTCTGCCCCCTCGTCCACGACGAAACCGTAGACCGGTCCCCCGCCGCGGGCCTGCACGACACCCGCCCGCAGCCCGGGTCCAGCGGCCACGAAGCCCGGCCCGGCGATGTCCACCCCCATCTCCCCGGGAGCGGCCCAGGAGAGTTCCTCCCCGAGCTGTGTCGCGGGGAACGGCGCCGTTGCGGTATTCGCGGCCAGGCGCAGGCCGGGGTAGCCGGCGAGCATCACGGGGCCTCCGATCTCCGTGTCAGCGCCGCCCGTGTAGGCGAAGGAAGTCAGCGGCAGTCCGGTGTAGCGGGCGCAGACGGACTTCTGCAGGGCGTCCAGCCAGCAGAGCCATTCGACGGCGGGCCCGCGACGCAGCTCGCCCAGGCTGGTACGCATGCTGAGGGAATACCCCAAGCCCAGCACCGTGGCCAGGACCTCCGTGTCGGTGACGAAGTGCCCCAGGTCGTGCAGCGCAAACACCGCCTTGTCGTGTGCCAGGTATCCCATCATCGGGAAGACGGCCCATTCCCCGGCGGGCCAACGGTGCGCCAGGCGCTGGGGTTCACGCTCCCCGCGCGAGGGCACGATGCTCCAGGCCATACCGCACAGCATGGACTCGAACTCCGCCACCCGGTCGTAGCCGTCCTCCGTGGCCAGGGGCACCAGGGCGGCGTCCTCCATGCTCAGGCTGTGCAACCCGTCGATCCAGGCCGTCGGCGTCGGGGCCGCCGGATGGAAGTCCCACGACCAGCCCCGCGCGCCCACCTGGTCCTGCAGCAGCACGTCGCTGGGGTACTGCTCCGAGAACTGCCGCCGCGTCCGTCGATGTGCCTCCTGCACCGCCGGGTGCCAGAAGCAGACCCGATAGCCCTCGTTCCGGGCGTACCGTTCCTTGAAGAAACTGCCGTCGCGCCGGCGGCTGAGGGGTTCGTCCCCTTCCCGCTCGAAGGTGGGTCCCTTGGGGTCGATGCACCACCACGAGGTGTTCGTGTAGGGCATCATCAGGTGTCCCAGTTCCTGGCCGCGCCGGTAGAACTCCCGCAGGTCGGCCTCCGTGCCCCAGCCGACCCGTGGGGGAAGGTGGTCGGGGTACTGCTTGTCGAAACCGCCGTGCAGATACTCCGCGAAGTGTACGAGGCTGCCCGCCGGCAGCAACGGCAGTGCCTCGATCTGCTCCGCCGCGGTGCCCCCGCCCAGGCGCACCAGGACCGCCCCCTCGAGCCGCCGAAGGGTCTCCGGCCGCATCTTCCGCGCCAGAGCCGTCCGCAGGCCGATCGCCTCGGCATAGGCCGACAGCGCTTCGCGAACCGCCACGCCGGGCCGCAACACCACGCGCGGCGATTCCCAGGTGCCGCCAGCAGCAATGGCGACGTGCCAACCGTGGCAGATCACACCCCCGCCATCATCCCCCCAGCACTCGATCTGCGTGGGCACCACCAGGCGCTCCCGGTCCCAGGGCTGCCGCAGGAGGGGTTGCGGACAGCTCAGGGCCAACGAAGCAGTCGGGCCCTGCAGGTGGACGAAATCCGCGCTCGCGGGGGGATAGCCGACCCGATGCGCCAGGTACGGCCTGGGCGCCAGAACGTAGAAGAACGGGTAGCCGCCGACCTCCCACCAGGCGCCGCCGCCGCGCACGAACTCAGCGACCGCGGACAGGTCTTCTTCCCAGCGGGACACGTCCCCCGTCGGCAGGGACTCGCCGTAGGGGTTCAGGATCATGGCGAACCCGGGGTCCCGCAGGGCACGTCGCAGGGCCTCGGGGGTTGTGACCTCGGTCACCTCGACGCCGCCCTGCCGCAGGACGCGCGACGCGCGGAACGCCTGGAGCCACTCCGCCACCGACGCAGCCGTCCAGCCTCCGTACTCCGGTCCCCGGGCCAGCGCGACGATCCCCACACGGCGTCCGGCACATGCCTCGGCCCGACGACGCACCAGGGCCTCCGTCACCCCCACCACCAGGGCACACTGCAGACGCGCTTCGGCATCCCGCTGCCTGCCCCCGGTCGTGGCCGCGCAGCGCAGCAGCAGTCCCTTGCCGCCCAGATCGGACGCCGCCAGGACTGGCCCGTTCTCACTGTCTACCCAGACCTGCGGCATCTGGCCGGCGGCAGGGGGCCGGTTGACGCGCCACACCGTGTTCTCGACCCTCCGGACCAGATCCGCACCCAGCCACTCCCTCCCCAGCTCGGTCACCCGCAGCGCCACCGGCGCCTCGTCGTCCGCCCGCTGCTGCAGCGGTCCGCCGAACAGCAGGGCATGGCCCCGCGGCCCAAGAGCACGCGACTCGTACCCCCCGGACCCGTCCGGGTGGGGAGCGAAAAAACGACCGGACAACCACAGACCCGTCCCCTGCCCCGCACTCTGGGGTACGGACATCGCGGTCAAACCCTGCGGACGGAAACGCAACGCCCGCGGCACGTCGACGCGGGCAATCTCGCGGGACGTGCGCAGGACGCGCACCCGCAGGGCGACGCCGTCGGGCTGCGCCGCGGCGAGGACCTCCAGGGCAAGATCGGGGCCTTCGCAGCGCTGCACGACGGCGCCGTCCCCCTCCTCGATGGTGATGCTGCCCAGCCAGGGCGCGTCCCGAAAGGCGCCGCCGGTGACCTCCGTCCCGTCGGCGAAGTGGACCGCCCAGGCCTCGCCCACCGGTCCGAACAGCCCCGGGACGCCGGGCGGGACGGCGTCTTCGAGCAGGATGCCGCCTTCCGGCGTCAATCCGAGGCGCACCCCCCCCCGTTCCGGCAACCAGGCTGCCCCGCGGACGGGAGCCTCCATCCCCCAGCCCACCGCCATGGCCATCCCGAGAACCGACATCAAACCCGCGCGCATGGTGGAAATCCTATCCTGTGGGTCCCGCGGGCACGGCATCGCCCTGGACCGCCCGCGGCCTCGCGGGCACGGCATCGCCCTGGACCGCCCGCGGCCTCGCGGGCACGGCTTCCGTATCTCAGTCCTTGGGGACGAGGATGGACGGGTCGTAGTCCTGCGGGGCTTCGAACCCCAGGAGGTTCATGCAGGTGGCGGCCAGACTGCTGATCCCCAGCCCGGAGTGCAGTTCGGCGGCGTATTCCCCCCGGGACTCGGGGTCGTAGACGATGCACGGAACGGGGTTGAGGGAATGGGCCGTTTTGACCTTGGGGATGCCATTCTCCATCCTGACCGCCCCGTTCTTCTCGTGCTCGAACATGTCATCGGCATTGCCATGGTCGGCCGTCACCACCATCACGCCGCCGGCCGCCTGGACCGCCCGGCGCAGGCGCCCGAGGCACAGATCCACCGTCTCCACGGCAATCTCGGCGGCCTGGTACACCCCCGTGTGCCCCACCATGTCACCGTTGGCGTAATTGAGGCGGATGAAATCGTGGGAGCCGCTCCCGATCGCCTCGATGACCTGGTCCGTGATCTCGGCCGCCTTCATCCAGGGACGCTGCTCGAAGGGGACCCGGTCGGAAGGAACCTCGACGTAACGCTCCAACGCCGCGTCGATGTACCCCGAGTTGTTGCCGTTGAAGAAATAGGTCACGTGACCGTACTTCTGGGTCTCGCTGATGGCCATGGAACGCACCCCGGACGCACACAGGTACTGCCCCACCGTCCGCTCGATGGCCGGCGGCGACACCAGGTAGCGCCGCGGCACGCGCAAGTCCCCGTCGTATTCCATCATGCCGGCGTAGAGGACCTGCGGCCGCCGCCCCCGGTCAAAGTGCGGAAAATCGTCCTGCTCGAACGCCGCCGTGATCTCCAGCGCCCGGTCGCCGCGGAAGTTGAAGAAGATCACCGAGTCACCGTCGACGATGCGGCCCACCGGTTCCCCATCCCGGGCGATGACGAAGGCGGGAAGGTCCTGGTCGATGGCCCCCGTCTCGCGACGCAACGTCTCGATCGCCTCCCGGGCGCCGGCAAAACAACGCCCCTGGCCGTGCACATGCGTCTCCCAGCCCCGCTTCACCATCTCCCAGTCGGCCTGGTAACGGTCCATGGTGATGAACATGCGCCCCCCGCCCGAGGCAATGCGGGCGTCGAAAACGCCCTCCGCGTTGCGTTCGGACAGGAATGCCTCGAAGGGATCGACGTAGTCGAGGGCGCTGGTCTCGCCCACGTCCCGGCCGTCCAGCAGGATGTGCACCCGCACCCGCTTCACGCCCTCGGCCCCGGCCTGACGGATCATGGCTTTGAGATGGTCCATGTGGCTGTGCACATTGCCGTCGGAAAACAGCCCGATGAAATGCAGGGCCGAGTCCTTCTCGACGCAGTTCCGGCGCAGTTCCTGCCAGGCGGACCCGCGAAACATCTCTCCGCTCGCAATGGAATGGTTCACCAGCTTTGCGCCCTGGGCGAAGACCCGCCCGGCACCGATGGCGTTGTGTCCCACCTCGCTGTTGCCCATGTCGTCGTCCGACGGCAGTCCCACGGCCGTGCCATGGGCCCGCAGACGCGTGTGCGGGCAGTGCCCGTGCAGCCAGTCCAGCGTCGGCTTCAGCGCCGTGGCCACGGCATCGCCCTCGGTGAACTTCCCGTAGCCCACACCGTCCATAATCACCAGGACAAGCGGTCCCCGGCGCCCCTTGAACCACGCGGCTCGCCTCAGTTTCTGTACCATCTCGGCTCCTATGACTCGGGTGACCCTCACCCGCAACACCCCCCGCGGGAAAGAAGGGCCCGCGCAGGAACGGCGGATCGTGCCGCCGCACCCGGGACCCAAGCGGGAGCCTCAACGTAATCCGGGAGCCGCCGTTCGTCCAGAGGAACAGCACTCCTGCGAATTCCCGGATGCCCCGCTGTGCGCAGTCTCGAAGATGGACTTTGCCAACGAGAGAGTCCAATGCGCAGGTGTCACCCCCATGCCGCGCTCGAACTCAATTCGCTTTCCCTGAACGCCCTGCCCGAAGTCTCGTCGATCTCGCACGCCAACCCAGGTCACTTCCGTCAGGGACTGCCCTTGCCGGGGGTGGCACTGCCGGGACACCGGGAGCAAAGCGGGAGGCCCTTCTCTTCGGCCTCGGCCAACGTCATCTTCGTCATGGTCGCCAGGAGTTTTGGATCCGTCGTAAGGCGCCTGCAGCCCTCCACGTGAACACGGTTCTTTCCTGCTACGTGGTAAACCACCGTTTCGCCTGAGAGCTTCGCCCGGCCCGGCGGGTCCCCGGTCTTGGGCGGGGGCAGGTAGTCGGCGAAGACAGAACCCCCATTATCCTTGACGGATTGGATGCAGGCCGCCCGCATCTCCAGCAGTTTCTCCTTGGACTCCTGCTTAACCGCCAGGTTGTCCAGCTCTTCGGGATCCTTATCCAGATCGTAAAGCTCCTCGATCCGGTCGGGGTGGGCATAGCGCGTGTACTTGTAGTTCTCGACGAGAATCATGAAATACCAAGGGGTATCCTTGCCGTACATACACCCTTCCCAATCCTCTGCCTTCAGGCGCTTGGCCATTTCCATGGGTTCATAGCGGTTGTGGACGTACGTCATCATGGTCGGGACCTTGCTCCATTCCTTGAGTACCGGTTCCGAGTCCGGGTTCAAGATAAGGGGCGTGATGTCCCTGCCGGGCATGAACAACCGAGGTTCGGCATCGGCCCAGGCATGAAAGGTGCGAACGACGTCCGGGCCGTTGATCGGGCCCTTGCAGACCTTCCCCTGCGGGAAACGTCTGGGGTTGGACACGATGAAAGGCGAACGGATCGCGGTTTCATAGGGGTCGATCTTGCCCTTCAGTCCGTGATGTCCCCACACATAGCCCTGGTCCGCAGTGAAGACGATGATCGTGTTGTCCAGCTGGCCCGTCTCCTCGAGCGCCCTCACGATCCTGCCGACACCTTCATCGATGGCGGCGACGGCCTCCGACTGCTGCTTGACCCAGAAATCCAGGGGCTTTCCACCGGTGTAGGGCTTCCCGTCCTCGCCCTTCTTCCATTTGCTGTCCTGAAAGTGGGCGGGCTTACCGGGGCGAGGCCCCCAGACATCCACTGGAATGGGGGTCTCGGGTGCATCTTCCAGCATGCCCCTGTGCCGCTCGGCCGGGGTGTAGGGGCCGTGGACGGCGCCGTAGCAGAGCCAGTAGAACCAGGGTTTCTCCGGTTCCTTGGCCCGTTCGTGGATGAATTCCACGGTGTAGTCGGTATAGCGGTCGGTGCTGTAGCCCTCGAGCGGAACCTGCGGCGCGCCGTGGATCATGACAAACTGGTCGTAGTAGTAGCCCCCGGCAGTGTCATAAGCCCCATGATCCCACACGACAGACCAGTCCCAGGATGTGCCGTGCTGGTGAGCTTCCGCCCCCTTGCCCCAGTGCCATTTTCCGATCATGCCCGTGTAGTAGCCTTTTCCCCGAATCGTCGGCAGCCAGTACACGTTCCCTTCCATGCTTATGCCGTCATGGTTCGACCGGGCGGCAAACTGGAGGCGGCCCGTCAGCGCAGTGGCCCGAGAGGGCACACACTTGGCGCCGATGTAGGCCTGGTCGAAACGGACGCCCCGCGCGGCGAGACGGTCGATGTTGGGCGTATGGGCAAAATCATAAGCCCTGGGATAACAGCTGACCGTCCGGTAACTCTGGTCGTCCGTGAAAATGTAGAGGATATTGGGCGGGGGCTCTTTGGCTGCCGCTGCGGTGACCAGACCGGCACACGCCGCGATCAATGCGATGAGTGGAGTAGCGCGCATGGTATGGATCTCCCTACGAAACGGCCTACTCGGGCTTCGACTGCGACCCGCCACCGCGGGCTTCCGCTCAGGGCTGGCCCTGAGCAAGGTGCTGAACACCGCGTCTACATTCGATCTGGTGCCCGCCCACGGCATCGTTGTATCTCAGACCAACGCGAGCGTCTGCTGCGCCGTGCCCAGAGCGAGGAACGAGCGGCGGGTATGGCGTCAGCCAGCACGCACTTGTTGGGCCGGCTCGGGTCGCTCAAATCGCAGTTGCGAGGATGGCTTGGGCCTTCTCGGGGACCTCAACCGGGACGAAGTAGGATTCGGGATAGAGGTAGTCTTCCCCCGACTCGTCGACGACCCGTACGTAGGCATCGGCGGCGGCCGACGCATCAGGCAGAGCGCGGTAGACCTTGCCTCTCTCCAGGTCTCCGCAATCCCGGGTCTCGATGCAAAGCACGAAGCGCGTTGCTGTGTTCTGTGTTGTTTTCATGTCCGCTAGTCCAGGAGTCTCTTGATCTTCAACTTGCGTTTGCCGATGCCGTGGGCCTCATACCAATGTACTTCCGCTTTCCGCATTCTGCCGCTCTCCAGCCGGACCACCGCGATGCCTTTGAGTTTCCGCCACCGTCCCTGGCCGAACTGCTTCCGCAAGCGCATGATGTCGCGAATCCGGCCACCGACCGCGATGGTCTCAATCTGGCTGACCTGTCCGACAATCTCCAAGTGCATCCGTTCGTCCGTTGCTGGTGTTGTCAACTCCCAGGGGTGCCCAACGTGGTGGTGAGCTGCTGAGAAGCGCAGCGCACTCAGTCAGCTCCACCAACTGGTTGGGCACCATGATCTTGTGATCTAGCCGGTAAGTGCGAGCGAACGCTGCACTCGTGGCGGTACCGAAATCGGAACAAAACGTTCCTTGGGATAGAGGTAGTCTTCCCCACTCTCATCCACTATGCGGAGGTCACCATCCGCATCGGCCCCCTTGTCCGGCAGAGCACGATAGATCTTGTGCTTCTCAAGAGAGGCCAGGTATCCGGAGTTGTCCAAGCAAACAACGTATTGAGCTTCGTCTTCAGCTAGGATCTTCATCATGTTAGTCCAAGTAGCGCTTACGCTTGATCTCTCGCTTTCCCAATCCATGACCCTCGTACCAATCAAGTTCAGCTCGTCTGACTTCGCCGGAGCGTAGTCGGATGGTAGCACACCCCTTGAGCTTCCGCCAATTGGCGCGTCCGTAGACTCGGTTCG
>JAFGRS010000409.1 GCA_016935045.1 Lentisphaeria bacterium
GTTCGGACTGGAGGGCGAAGCTCCTGCTGAGCCGCATCCCCATCCCCTGGAGGGCGAAGCTCCTGCTGAGCCGCATCCCGGACCATTCGCGGGTTTGACGGAGGCCTTACCCCCCCCTCCTGGTCCCGATATTGCCGAAGCCCCCCGGGCGCAGTAAGGTGTGGATAGTGCTCCGTTCCCGGGGCAAGGAATGGTCTGGAGCAAGGAGGTCTCGCCATGGACGCCTACCGGTCTCTTCTCTCCTGTCGGTACCTTGCCGTCGCGGCCATCCTGGCTCTTGCGCAGGGGGGGGTACGTGGCGCGCCGACGGCCGCGGAGATTCTCTCGGCCACGGGCATCCAGGGCGGCGTCGTCTGCCATGTGGGTTGCGGAGACGGCCGGCTCACGGCTTCCCTGCGAGCCACGGACCGGTATCTCGTGCACGGCCTGGAGACGGCCCCGGATGCTGTTGCGGTCGCCAGGGAGACCCTTCGTTCGCTGGGACTGTACGGACCGGTCTGCGTCGACTCCTGGTCCGGCCGCGAGCTGCCCTACATCGACGATTTCGTCAACCTCCTGGTGGCGGAGGACCCGGGGGCGCTGTCCCGGAAGGAGATCCTGCGTGTCCTGGTGCCGGAGGGTCGGGCCTACGTCAAGGTGGGGGATGCCTGGCAGGTCTGGACCAAGCCGCGGCCCGGAGAGATGGACGAGTGGACCCATTACCTGCACGGCCCCGGCAACAACGCGGTCAGCCACGACCGGCGGATCGCCCCGGTGGGCCAATACCAGTGGGTGGCCGGCCCCCGCTACTCACGCCACCACGACCACATGTCCAGCGTCGCTGCCGTGGTCTCTTCCGGCGGGCGGGTCTTCGAGATCATCGACCTGGCGCCCGCCGCCTCCATCCTGCTTCCCTCGTCCTGGCACCTCGTGGCACGGGACGCCTTCAACGGCACGCTGCTGTGGCGCCGCGCCATCCCCTCCTGGCACACCCGCCTCTGGCCCCTGAAGAGCGGCCCCCAGAGCATGGCCCGGCGCCTGGTGGCCGTCGGTGAGCGGGTCTATGTCACCCTCGGGGTCGATGCCCCGGTGTGTGTCCTCGATGCCGCTACCGGAGAGACCCTGGCGACCTTCGAGGAGACCCGGGCCACCGAGGAGATCCTGCTGGACGGCGACACGCTCCTGGCCGTTGCAGCGGGGACCGGACAGCCCCTGCGCAGCGACCCGGCCAAGACCTACGCCGGGCTGGCCGAGGCACGGGCAGACGTGACCCACTCCCTGTGGAGCCTGGCGCCGCGCACGGTATTCGCCCTGGACGCACGCACCGGGGCTGTACGCTGGAGCCACGCGACGCCCGTGGTGCCCATGTCGCTGACGGCGGGCGGGGGTCACGTGCTCTTCCACGACGGCGTGGGCATCCGCTGCCTGCGGGGCACCACGGGGGAAACCGAATGGACTTCCGCTCCCCTGCCTCGCCGGGAAAGCATGCGCAGTTCGGGCGGCGCCACCCTGGTCCTGTACGACGACGTGGTGTTCTACAGCGGGCAGGTGGCGGCGGAGAAGTACGAGGAGGGGCGCTCGACGACCCTGTTCGCTCTGGATGCGGCAGATGGGAGAGAGTTGTGGCGAGCGGAGCATCCGCCCTGCGGGCACATGGGGACGCCGGACGACATCCTGGTGGCCAACGGCCTGGTGTGGTGCGGCGCTGTTGCGCAGGGCACGGATTCCGGGGTCATGATTGGCCGTGATCCGCGCCTGGGCAAGGTGTGCAGGCAGTTCACGCCGGATGTGCAAACCCATTGGTTCCATCACCGCTGCTACCGGGCCAAGGCCACCGACCGTTACCTGCTCTTTTCGAGGACCGGCATCGAGTTCATCGATACGGAGACCGAGCACTGGACGCCGCACCACTGGGTCCGCGGCGCCTGCAACTACGGCATCATGCCTGCCAACGGCCTGATCTACGCACCCCAGCACCCATGCGCCTGTTACCTTGAAGCCAAGCTCTTCGGTCTCTCGGCCCTGGCGCCGGCCGCCCCGGAGGGTGGGCCGGCCATCGAGGTCGACGCGACCGACCGCCTCCAGCGGGGGCCGGCCTATGGAATGGCCCCGGCACCCGATGACGCACCGGCTTCGCCCGAAGACTGGCCCACCTACCGCCATGACCCGGCCCGCAGCGGCGCTGCCATGACGGGGGTCCCCTCCGGCGAGCTGGGCTGCCTCTGGGAACGGCCCTTGCCGGCTCCCGTCAGCGCGGTCACGGTGGCGCGGGGGAGGGTATTCGCCGCTTCCATCGACACGCACGCCGTCTATGCCCTGGATGCCGCCACCGGGGAAGTGGCCTGGAGTTACACTGCGGGTGGGCGGGTCGACTCGCCGCCGACCGCCTGGGAAGGTCGTGTCCTCTTCGGTTCCGCGGACGGGCGGATCACCTGCCTGCGGGCGGCCGACGGGGTCCTGGTATGGTCGTTCCGGGGTGCACCGCGGGACCGTCGCATGGGGGCATGGGACCAGATCGAGTCGGTCTGGCCGATCTCCGGCAGCGTCCTGGTGCAGAAGGGTGTAGCAACCTGCGTGGCGGGGCGCTCCATGTTCCTCGACGGTGGACTGCGTCTGCTGCGCCTGGATGCGGCCACCGGGGAACTCCTCTCCGAAACCGTCCTCGATGACCGCGATCCGCAGACCCAGGAGAACCTGCAGAGCCATATCGAGGGGCTCAACATGCCGGTGGCCCTGCCCGATATCCTCTCCAGCGATGGCCAGTATGTCTACATGCACTCCCTGCCCTTCGACCTGGAGGGCAGACGGGCGTTCGTCCGCTACGTGCCTGTCCGCGAGCAGCAGGGCGACGATGTGCACCTCTTCACGCCGACGGGGTTCCTCGACGATGCCCTGTGGCATCGCAGCTACTGGGTGTATGGTCGCGCCTGGGCCTCGGGGGCCGGCGGCTATTACCAGGCAGGCCGCCTGGCTCCGGCCGGCAGACTCCTGGTCTTCG
Source organism: Lentisphaeria bacterium (assembly GCA_016935045.1). Taxonomy (GTDB): domain Bacteria; phylum Verrucomicrobiota; class Lentisphaeria; order Oligosphaerales; family JAFGRS01; genus JAFGRS01. Next base: position 2,978 of record JAFGRS010000409.1, read on the forward strand.
ATGACACCACGGTATACGGCTATGGCAGGCTGTGGCAGTACTACCGCTGGTCCACACCCCTCGAGTACCATTTCTTCGCGGCGGACAAGCAGCCGGAGGTCGTGCGGGCGGGAACGGAACGCAAGCCCGTGAAGCGCGGGGGCAAGCGCACCGGCACGTCGCGGTCTCTCCCCGTCACCCGTTTCGTCTCCCGCTGGTCCGGGGAGACCTCGGTCCAGGTTACGGCCATGGCTCTGACTCGGGAGGCGCTGTTCGCGGCCGGTCCGCGGGACTGCGTCAACGAGGAGGAGGCGGTGCGGTCCCTGTCCGCTGCGGGTGTCGGCGAAGCGCTGCAGGAGCAGGAGGAGGCCTTTCTGGGTCGGCGAGGAGCATTTCTGGCAGCGGTCTCCCCCCGGACGGGAGGGCTTCTGGCGGGGTACCGTCTGGATGGGTTGCCGGTCTTCGACGGGCTGGCGGCTGCGAACGGCCGGCTCTACCTGGCCATGATGGACGGGCGCGTATGCTGCTACGGCAGTGGTTCCGGGAAACCCCTTGCTCCCGCGGTGGACGTCACCCTCGAGGCACGGCCTCCGGACCCGATCCTGGAGGAGGGTGCCGGAGCGGGGAGCACGCCCGAGGACGGGGAGGAGGAGGGTGCCGGGAAAGGTGCACAGAGGGGAGACGGGGAGACCGCGCAGGCCCGGACCTCGGCGGCGGACGCCTTTGCCGCCGTGACGGGAGCCCGGGTCTGGCGCACGGAAGACGGGTTCCTCCTCGAGGCCCGGGAAGGAGAGACGGGGTATGCGCTGCGGCAACTCGATGCGCCCCTGACGGGGACAGCCCGGCTGACCGTTGCCCTGAACATGCGTCCCGCAGCGGCCACCGGGCGCGGGCGCTTGGACGGGTTCCTGGTCCTCGGTTCGGGCACCGATCCGAAAGCCCTGGTGCACTGCGGCGTCCTGCAACGCCAGGGCAAAGCGACGGTGATGCTGGGCACGGGCAAGACGGCCCGCAAGGTGGAGGCGAAGGTCCCCGTGGACACGGCCATGCGTATCGTCGTGACGGTAGACACGGCGGACGGCAGCGTCGCCATGCGGGTGGGCGACGAGACCCTCGAGTTGGCCCTGGGGGCGGCGTTGCCGCGCATCACCTATGTCGGCTACGCCGTCATCGATGCGGTCACGGAGTTCGGTCCGGTGCAGACGGAGATCCCCTGACGGCCCCGAGCGCCGCGCCATCCGCTGCGACGCGGGCGCCGGCCGAGGGTCCCGGAACGCGGACGGGCAACCTGCCGAGAAGCCGGATCGGGTGACGTTGCCCCTGTCGTGGAACACGGGGATTCAGGCGGGGGGTGCCGGCGCGGGGGCATCGGGCGGGTCGGAGACGGCGAGGATCAGGCCCAGCATCAGGAAGGTCGTCAGCAGGCTGCTGCCGCCATGGCTGATCAGGGGAAGGGTCACGCCGGTCATGGGGATCGCCTTGGTGACGCCCCCTACGTTGACCAGGGTCTGGACCGCCAGCGCCGTCGTCAACCCCCCGGCCAGCAGGGCGCCGAAGAGATCGCGACGGGCCAGGGCAATCCGGTATCCCCGCACAACCATGACCCCATACAGCAGCAGCAACGCCGCACAACCCGCAAACCCAAGCTCCTCGCCGGCCACCGCGTAGACGAAGTCCGACGCCGCGACGGGGACAGACTCGGGGGACCCCGCACCGATGCCGCGTCCCCACAGACCGCCATTGTAGAATGCCGTCAGGGCCTGCAGCGCCTGCCATCCCGTTCCCGTAGCGTCGGCGAAGGGATCGGCCCAGGCGGCCAGTCGCCGTTGCCCGTGAGCCGTCACGCCGAGGGCCAACACGGCCGCCGCCGCGGCCCCCAGCAACGACCCGGCCCAGACGGAGAGCCGGCCGGTGGCAAGCCAGAGCATGGCGGCAAGCACGGCCGCCAGAATCATCACCATCCCCAGGTCGCGATTCCAGGCCAAGAGCCCGAGGGGCAGGGCCCAGCACAGCGCCAGACCCCAGTAGAGGCGGTGAGGCAGGGGCAACAGCGCCGCGCGCGGGAGAGCATCCCCGCGGCGCGCCAGAAACCCCGCCGTGAAGAACACCATGAGCACTTTGACGATCTCCGTCGGGTTGGTGTTCCCTGCCCCGTAGTAGCCGCCGCGGTACCGGTGACCGGCGAAGCGCATGGCCAGGAGGAGCACCGCGGCACTCCCCAGGCAGACCCAGCGCCAGCCTGCCAGACCCGCCCAGCGGCCGCGGCGGAACACGATCGCCAGGACCACCATGCCAAGAACGCCAACCGGCACGGCGTAGGTCGCCGGGCGCGTCAGACTCGCATGGTCCCAGCCACCAAACCGCGTCCGCAGCACCAGTCCCATGCCGGTCAGAATCAGCGCCAGCGCCGGAAGCACTGGGTCACAGCGCGAACCGGCCGCCAAAAGGGCGCCGTGTACCCACAGCGCCGAAGCCAGAAACAGACCCAGCGGGAGGACCGCGTGCCACGAAATCTCCTCCCCGGCCGCCATGCTGCCCACCAGGATGGCCCCGTTGGCGGCGCCGATGGCCAGGACGCCCAGGAACAGCAGCAGACGCTCCACCCCGCGGAAACGCCACACGGACGGCGTGGGCGCGGGCCGTGGCAGGGGTTTCCGCTCCCCGTTCATGGCCCCTCGCCCCCGGCCGTGCCTCCCAGAATACCAAGGGTCCGGGCAGCGCCGAGAAGATCGGCCCCCACGGGCACAGCCGAGCGCGACCCGTAGCCGCCGTGCTCGATCACCACCGCCAGCGCCACCTCCGGCGCCGCGGCCGGCGCCAGGGCAATGAACCAGGCGTGATCCCCTGCCACCGCGCCCTGGGCCGTACCCGTCTTTCCCGCCACCTCGAGCCCGGGAACGTCCGCGCGCCTGGCGGTACCCTCGCGCACGACACGCCGCATGGCGCCGCGCAACCGTCGGGCCGTGGCGGGACTCATCACCCTGCCGGCACACCGCGGCGGCTCCGCCGACAGCAGACGCGGCTGCCACAGCAACCCGTCGGCGCCCACCGCGGCCGCGATCAACGCCATCTGCAACGGCGTGGCCAGCATCCGGCCCTGCCCGATGCTGCACTGGGCCAGTTCGCCGGCCTCGCCTTCGAGGATGCGGGGTGCCTGGCTGGCCGCCGCGGCCGGGCTCCCCGGCGCCTCGGCCAGCGGCAGGGACTGGTTGAACAGCGCCGCGGCCGTCACGCGGTTGAAGGCCTGGTGCCCCAACGCCACCCCGAGCCGCGCGAAATAGGCATTCGAGGAGTGGGTGAGAGCAGCCTCGATGTCGACACCCTGCCTGCCCGGCCACACCCGGCCCCTGCGCGCATACTCGTAGGATTCATGGTCGCAGATGGGAGGCTGCCCGGGACCGGGCCGGAAGCCTTCCGCGGGACAGTCCCAGACCGGTTCGAGGCCGGCGTCCAGTGCCGCCGCCGCCACCAGCACCTTGAAGGCGGATCCCGGCGGGTAGAGACCCCGCAGGGCGCGGTTGAAGAGGGGTGCGTCCGGACGGAGACGAAGGGATTCCATGTCCAGGTCCTCCGGATCGAAGGACGGACTGCTCACCAGCACCAGGATAGCGCCATCCCGGGGCCGAAGTGCCACGCAGGCGCCCGGCCGACCGGCCAGCAGGGACTGCGCCACCTTCTGGAGCCTGCCGTCCAGGGTCAGGTGCACGTCCGCCCCACCGGCGTCGCCATGGTCCAGGGCACTGCGCGAAAAACGGCGCAGACGGACCAGGGTCTCTTCCCATGCCGCCTTTGCCGTCTCGTCCTGCCGCAGGAGCCCCTGGGGAAGACTGCCGAGGTCCCGCGATGAAAGCGGCAGAACGCCGGAAAGCACCGGATCGAGGGTGTGTTCCAGCCCGCTCAGCCCGTAGCGCCCGTGGCGGTAGCCCAGGATGTGGGCACCGGCCTCGCCGAGGGGATAACAGCGCCGGCCGGGAACACCGCGGTCGTCCACCGCCAGCCGCAGCCCGCGGCCGTCCACCAGCGACCCACGACGAAAGCCGTCCGCCGCCCGCCATGGACGCCGGTCATACGTCCGCATGAAATGCATGAACCGGGGCCTGGCAAACCCGGTCAACTGCCAGGTGGCCTGGTAGCCCAGAATCAGGAGTATGGCCACGGCGGCAGCCGGGCCGAGACCGCCACCCGCCAGAACGCCTGCCGCGGAACCGGCACGGCGCCGCCAGGGAATGCCCAGCAGCACACAGGCCGCCAGGCTCCCCAGAAGAACGGCCCGCAGGACCACCGTGCCACTGGGCCCCGACAGCAACGCCGGCAGATCGGCAATGCGGTCGCTCACCTTCGACACCCATCCTCACACGCTGAAGCGGATTTCCAGGATGTCCCCGTCCCGTACCTGGTACTCCCTGCCTTGCAGACGATACAGCTTCGCCTCCCGGGCCGCGCGTTCCGAGCCGGCCTCGATCAGGTCGCCGTAGGCAATCGTGTCGGCACGGATGAAGCCGCGTTCCAGGTCCGAGTGAATCCGACCCGCGGCGGTCGGTGCGGCCGCGCCGCGTTCGACGGACCAGGCGCGCACCTCGTCGGGCCCCACCGTGAAGAAGCTGATCAGACCGAGGGCCTCGTAGGCCGCCCGGGAGAGACGGTGCGCCGCCGGCTCCTCGATCCCAAGGTCCGCCAGAAAGCTCTCCCGCTCCCCTTCCGCAAGCTCCGCAATCTCACTCTCGATCGCGGCACTCAGAAAGACCACACGGGCACCCTGAACCTCGAGACGTGACGCCAGGGGCGCCAGCGTCTCCTCGGCGGCGGCCATGTCCTCGCCGACGTTGAGGACCGCCACCACGGGCTTGAGGGTCAGAAACTGCAGGCTGCGCACCAGCCGCAGTTCGTCCGCTTCCAGGACCAGGGTCCGCAACGCCCGCTCGCCTTCGAGGTGGACCAGACAGCGCCGCAGGACAGCCTGCTCCCGCTCGCGCGTCCCGTCGGCCCCCCGACTCCGGGTCTCCTTCTCGAGGCGCTCCAGACGCATTTCGGCCAGAGCCAGGTCCGCAAACAGCAGCTCGGTCTCCACCAGGGATACGTCACGGGAGGGATCCACGCTCCCCGACACGTGAAAGACGCGGTCCGAAGCAAAGCCACGGAAGACCTCGACGAAGGCGTCCACCCGCCGCAGGGGCTCCAGCCAGGCGGCGCCGCGGGCCGTGTCAGGCTGCAGGTCCGGCGGCAACGCGATCTCGAACTCCGCGTAACGGGTCCGACGCGGGTTGTACATCCCGGAGAGCCGGTCGACGCGGGGATCGCGCACCCGGGCCACCCCATAGGCAATCCCGTCACGCGTCGGCGCCCGCTCGGCGGAGACCCCCGTGAGCAGACCAAACACGGTCCGCTTGCCGGCTTGAGGAAGCCCGATGATACCCAGATTCATGCAAACCACCGCCCCGCCATCAACGCCCAGCGCATAGACTTCCGCACCATTCCCGAATCTGCAACCCGCGAATCGCCCCACGATGGCATGCAGCGGACACGCACACAGTCCATCGCGGGCACCTGTGCCAGCGTCCAGGGTTTCCCGGGGCGACTGGTACTGTAACCCGTGAGCCACGTGGGTCCAGACCCGACGGGACCCCTGCAGTAATGCCTCAGTCAAACCCGCGAATGCCCGCGCGGCCGCGAGCGTTCCATGCCCCCTGGAGCGCGAGCGTACCGCGAGCATCCCTA
>JAFGRS010000410.1 GCA_016935045.1 Lentisphaeria bacterium
AACTGCATGACCGACACAATAGCCAGAATGGTCCCGCACTGCAACACCACCACCACCGCCCCGGCGGGGGGCAGCCACAGCAGCAGCATGGCGCCGCAGCCGATGGCGAAGGCCAGCAGGCACGCCAGCAGAACCGCCTTGGGACGACTCAGGCCGAGCCAGGCGAAGCGATGGGAGATGTGCGTGTGGTCGCCGACATAGACGGGGCGTCCCTCCCGCAGCCGGAGGATCACCACGGCGATGGCGTCGAAGATGGGCAGCCCGAGGATGAGCAGGGGCATCAGGATGGCTGCGGGGGTGGGGGTTTCGGCCGGGTCATAGAAGGTGGTCAGTGCTCCGAGGACGGCCAGGAGGTACCCCAGCAGATGGCTTCCGGCGTCGCCCATGAAGATGGCGGCGGGGGGTCGGTTGTGCCAGAGGAAGCCGCAGGCGCTGCCGCAGGTGACGGCAGCCAGCACGGCCACGAAGTGTTGTCCCCGCATGGCGGCCGTGAAGAGGAAGAAGTACGCGGCAATGGCCGCCACGCCGGCCGCCAGTCCATCCATGTTGTCGAGGAAGTTCATGGCGTTGACGATGCCGGCGATCCACAGCACCGTGAGCACCCAGGACGCACCCGGGAAGGCCACAAAGGCCGTAATCCGGACCCCCGCCGAGGCGGTCAGCGCGGCCACGAGAAGCTGAACGGTGAATTTGGCGCCCGCCCGCAGCGACCGCCGGTCATCCACCATCCCCATGGCCGTCAGGGCAACGGCCCCCAGCGCGATGACCCCCAGCTCGGGCAGGCGGGAGAAGACCCCGGCGGCATGCACGGCGATGCTCGGGTGCAGCACGGGGCGCACGCTGCCGAAGAACAGCAGCCCGCCCGCGACAGCCAGCAGCCAGGCCGCCGCCATGGCCGCGCCTCCCATGACGGGCGTGGCCCTGCCGTGGCGTTTGTGGGCCTCGTGCAGGGGCACGTCGAGGAGTCCCAGGCGCGGCGCCAGTCGTCGGCAGATGGCGGTCAGGACGCCGCTGAGGACCGCGGTCGCCAGGGCTGCCGTAGCGTAGACATGCCACCACTTCATCGCTTGCTCCCGCTTGCGGGGGTCATGGGGAAGCGTCCGCGAGTGCGGTCTGGAAGATGCAGGCCAGTTCCGGCGGCATGCGGACGGGTTTGCGGGTTGCGAGGGAGACGCAGGCGTGTTCCGTGTAGCCCCGAACCAGGACGTCGCCGGCGCAGGCCACCTCGCAGTCGACCCGGATGCGCACGGGTCTGGCCCAGCTCAGCCAGCCCGAGAGGTCCAGTTCGTCGTCGTACCGCGCCGCGCCACGGTAGCTGACGTGGGCGTCCACGACCGGCAGCGCGAACCCCTTCGCTTCGAGTTCACGGTAGGGAAAACCCAACTGCCGCAGGAGTTCCGTGCGGGCCCGTTCGAAGTAGACCAGGTACTGGGCGTAGTAGACCACCCCCATCTGGTCCGTGTCGGCGTAGGGTACCCGGTAGCAGACGTGGCTGCGGACCGCGCTCATGCTGCCCCCTGTCCTTCCTGGACCCGCCGCACGATGCGTTCCGCCACCTCCGGCGCCGGCACCCCGTCCGTATCGATGATCACCGCATCCGGTGCCGGGCGCAGCGGCGCGACCGCCCGTGAGCTGTCGATGCGGTCCCGTTCGGCGATGCGGGCGGCCACCTCCGCCAGGCTTGTCCCGGGGGCCGTTTCGCCGCCCTGGGCCAGCCGGCGCCGGGCCCGTTCCTCCGGCGACGCGGTCAGGTAGAACTTGTGGGTGGCGTCGGGAAGGATGACCGTACCGATGTCCCTCCCCTCCATCACGATCGTGCCGAAACGGCAGCATGCCCGTTGCCGGTCCCGCAGCCACTCCCGCACGGCCGGAATCGCGGCCACGAAGCTGACCACTTCGGAGACCTCCGGTCCGCGCAAGGCCTCGGAGGAGACGGGGCGGCCGTCGAGGAACAGATCGAGCACGCTGCCGCTGCCCCGGCGGTACCCCAGGTCAATGTCGGGCAGCAGATCCGCCACCCGCTCCGCTTCCCGACGGGGGTCCACCCCCCGGTCCAGGACCGCCCGGCTGACGGCCCGGTAGAGATCCCCCGTGCTGACGAAGAACCCACCCAGCCGGGCGGCGACCATGCGGGCGACGGTGCTCTTGCCGCTGGCCGCGGGGCCGTCGATGGCGATCCGGTCGGGCACGGGGTCGGTCCTCCTGGGGTCATGGCGCCGGCGCAGCGGCGGGGACGGTATCGGCGCCGGTCCCATCCTCGGCCGCTTGCGGCAGGGGAGGATTCGGTCCCGCGGCCTCCTCCGTATCCTCGCCGCCGCGGAAGGCACGCCAGAACCTGGGCACGCGCAGCACGTCGCGGAAGGTAATGTAGAGCATGAGGGCGATGAGAAGGTAGGCGAAGGTGTATTGGAGCCCGTGCACGAGCCGGGTCGGCAGGTGGCGTCGGATCACGACCTCCACCAGCGAGTAGAGGATGTGTCCGCCGTCCAGGACGGGGATGGGAAGAAGGTTGAAGAAGGCCAGGCTGAAGGTCACCAGGATGATGATGGAGAGCCCTCCCCGCAGCCCTTCCGTGTCCAGGCGGTACCAGATCATGCCGAGGATGCCCACCGGGCCGCTCATGTGGCCGACCCGGACCAGGGACTTGCGTCCGCGCACGGGCGCGAAGATGGAACCGAGGATGCGCTTCGTACGCAGGAAGATGTCGGTGAACTGCGTCCAGGGGTCCGGGTGGCCGATCACCTTGGGGCCCTGCAGCGCCAGGCCGACACGGTAGATGGTGCGGCCCTTCTCCTGTGCCGCCTGCGCCCGGACCTCGACGACCATCTCCCGGCCGTCACGCAGCACGGTGACCTGCATCGGCCCGCCGGCCGAACGCTCCACCTCGTCCACGAAGACGCCCTGGTCCGGGATGCGGGTGCCGTTCACCGCCAGGAGGCGGTCACCCTTGCGGAAGCCCGCGTCCTGGGCGGGGGAACCGGGCTGGACATGCGCCACCTCGGTGGGATGGACGACGCTGAAGAACGGGTATCCGAGGCCTTCGGCGAGGGGGTTCTTCGCCGGCGCATAGGCGATCTGCCGGCGTTGTCCGTCCTCCCCTTCGAGGGTGAGCGTCAGTTCGTCGGTATTCAGGACGATCCTCTCGCTCATCTCTTCCCAGCCCTTGGAGAAGGTCTGGCCGTTGACGGCCACGATGCGGTCCAGGGGCCGCAGGCCGGCCACGTATTCCGGGTTGGGTTCGGGATGGTAGGTCAGGTCCAGGGTCTCGCCCTTGCGCCGCACCGTCAGGCGTACCTCCCGGTCCTCCCGGGTCAACCCCGCGGCCACCTCGATCCAGGTGCCCCTGACCGGCTTGCCGTCGACCGCCACAACCGTGTCCGAAGGCTTGAGGCCGTCCCTGTAGAGGGGCAGGACCTCCGGCACCTCCCACACGGTGCAGCTCGATGCCGGTGCCGGTTCGTAGACCCCATAGGCCCAGGCGACGGCCGCCAGAAGAAAACCGAACAGCAGGTTGGCGACGGGCCCCGCGGCGGCCGTCAGCGCCCGGTTGCCCGGACTGGCCTTCGGCAGGGGGTTCCCCGCCGAGTCGGTCGGCACGTCCGCCGGCTCCAACTGCGGCAGCGCCACGTACCCGCCAAAGGGAAGAATGCTGATCACGTACTCCACCCCCCGGTACGTCCGCCCCCAGATCTTCTTGCCGAAACCGACGGAGAAACGCTCCGCGTGCAAACCCCTCCACAACCCCACAAGGAGATGCCCCAACTCGTGTACGAAGATGCAAAGCCCGAAGAAGACCAGTACGAAGAGGACCTTCCAGGCATGGTCGAAAACTGCCATGTATTCCTTGCTCCAACTGCGCACAGCCGCGGCCGGCACGACAACCCGCCGCCCGAACCGGAGACAATCCGCCAATGTAAGAACCGTGACCCAAAAGGCAACCGCGACGGGACCGTTCGTTGGGAATCCCTCCGTCGCGTGGGACGGCTCAGCGGGAGCTTCGCCCTCCAGTCCGAACCGAGTAGGCGACGCCCCATCCCCTGGAGGGCGAAGCTCCCGCTGAGCCGATTCTCGGATTGGACTGAGGCACTGCTGACGGAGGCCCTACATCGGTTGCGTCCGGGGACCGCGATGCCATGTTACCGGCGTGTCGTCAACCCCAAGCCCCGCTCTTGACCCCGGAAGCCGGCTCACGGTTCCCTTGGGGGCCCCGCCGGGCCATGGCGGGAGAAGTGGGGCTCGTGCCAATGCTGTTCACCCTGGACTCTGAACATGTGGGAGGCGCACTCTCGGAGAACCTGAGCCTGGTCGAGGGTCGTGCGGCGATTCCAAACTCCACAACGTGAACAGGACTGGGGCTGGCGCCTGGTGACACCGGCGCGGCTCCGGAGAGAACCCCGATGAAGCTCTCGGTGATCGTGCCGGTGTACAACGAGGAGAGCACCGTCCTGGAGGTCATCGCACAGGTCCGGCGGTGCGGCGTCGGGGACCTCGAAGTGGTGGTGGTCAACGACGGTTCGACGGACGGAACCCGGGCCAAACTCGATTCGCTGCCCCCCGCGGCGGATCTGGTGATCATCCACCACGAGGAGAACCGCGGCAAGGGGGCGGCGATCCGGACGGCCCAGCAGCGCATCACGGGAGACGTGGTGGTGATCCAGGATGCCGACCTGGAATAC
>JAFGRS010000411.1 GCA_016935045.1 Lentisphaeria bacterium
CGGGCTCGTCCCGGTGGGGCGCTGATCGCCTCCCCATCCCGGCAGCCGCGGGGCCACTCCCCGCCACCGCCGGGCTCGTCCCGGTGGGGCGCTGATCGAGTTCCTCCAACCGCCTCAGGCGCTCCCTCCCATCCCTGGCGATGCGCTCGGCCGCGAGCGCTCCCGACGCGACGTAGGAAGTGTCTTTCTCGGATGTTCCGCCGGAACATCCGTCAGAGTTCGATCTCCATCGGGCATGCCGCCACGATCTCCCGCAGGGTCGAGAGCAGTGTCCCCGCGGCCTCCTCCGGCAGCCTGCGGAGCTGCGGCGGACGGCAGTCACTGACCGGGAACCCGCGCACCGCCAGCATGGCATGGGCCGTGGCCACCCCCCCATGGGGCTGGTAGAGCCGCACGACCTGCGTCACAACCTCCTGCAGACGCATCGCCCGTTCCCACTCCCTCGCCCTGAAGCAGCGCAGAATCTCCACGAACAGCTCCGGAAACACATTCTGCGTCGTGCCGATCGACCCCGATACCCCCATCGTCAACGCCGGCAGGAACAACTGGTCCGGACCGGAAAACACGGTCCAGCGTCCATCCAGACGCTGCCGGATGTCCTGCATGCGGAAGAAATCCGGGTCCGTGTACTTCATCCCGACCATCCCCGGGATCCCGGCGATCTCCAGTACCGTCTCCACGGCCAGTGGCGCCATGCCAGGGCCGGCCAGCACATACATGAACCCGGGAAGGCCGCACCCCTCCATCAGGTCGCGGTAATAGCCCACGACCTGCCGGGGGCTCAGGTTGCCGTAGATCGGAGGCAGGGAAGCCACCGCGTCCGCCCCCGCCTCCTGAGCATGGCGTGCAAGCTGCCACGCATCCCGCGTCGCCAGCGTCGCCACGTGACACATGATCGCGCAGCGTCCGGCAACCTGTTCCCGAACCACCTCGGTCACCCGCATGCGCTCGGAGACCGACAGGTACAACCCCTGGCCCGAGTTGCCGCACACGTACAGACCGTCGATGCCCTTCCCTATCAGCCACTCCACATGCTCCCGAAGAAGCCCCTCGTCGACCTCCCCGGAAGCCCCGAACGGAGTCAGCAATGCCGCGTACACACCCTGAAACATGGACACCTCCTCGACAAACCAACCGTTTTCGGCGCCTCCGAGGGCCGCCGGCCCTCCAGCTCGCGCACCAAGCCCCAACCTACCCCCCGGCGCAACGCAGTCAAGACCCGCCGGCGGCAGCCCGTAATGCCTCAGTCCAATCCGAGAACCGGCTCAGCAGGAGCTTCGCCCTCCAGGGGATGGGGCGTCGCGTAGTCGGCTCGGGCTGGAGGGCGAAGCTCCTGCTGAGCCGGTTCCCCTGGAGGGCGAAGCTCCTGCCGAGCCGTTTCCCCTGGAGGGCGAAGCTCCTGCTGAGCCGTTTCCCCTGGAGGGCGAAGCTCCTGCTGAGTCGGTTCCCAGGTCTTTCCTGTGTTCACTGAGGCATCCCAACGCCGCCGCCGGGCTTGTCCCGGTGGAGCGCCGATAGGAGGGCGGGAAGGGGGCGCGGCCGCGCTCCCTCACCCCGGATCGGCGCTCCACTGCCGCAAGGGCAGTGGCGGCGGGAACCGATTCACCGGATCTTGGAACAGCCCTGGCGGCGGCCGGGTAACCCCTCAGCACAGACAGGTAAGACTTGGGAATCGGCTCGTTCCGGTTGCCGGCATCCTCCTGCGGAGGGTCCAGTGTCCAGGCTCTCTGGTTCCCGGAGAGGGAGGGGTTACATTGCCACGTTGTGAACGCCGGTCCGCGCGGCCTGGACGGCGCGCAGTCCGTGCGCGACGCCAAGGGCGGCCGGCAGGCTACTCATCGTCTCGGAATTGCCTGTACTCGCGAATCTGTGCCCGCGAGGCCGCGGGCGGTCCAGGCAGATATGGGGCGATCAGTAAGGCGAAGACGAGTGGCTACCGAAACGATCCGCGTGGGAACACGCGCCAGCCTCCTGGCCAGGACCCAGACCGAAGGGGTGCTCGAGGCGTTGCGCCGGCATCACCCCCGGATCACCTTCGAGACCGTCCTCCTGCGCACCGCGGGGGACGCGCAGACCCAGCACGCGTCGGCCCGTTTCGCCGCGGCGGGGTTCTTCACCCGCGAGATCGAGGAGGCGCTCCTGGACGGCGCCATCGATCTTGCGGTCCACAGTCTCAAGGACCTCCCCGCGGCCGACACGGAAGGCCTGACCGTGGCGGCCGTTCCGGCACGCGAGGACCCCAGCGACGCGCTGGTCGGCTGCGGCCTGGCGCGGCTGCGGCGCGAGCCCGGGTCCCTGCGCCTCGGCACCAGCAGCCTGCGGCGCCGGGCCCAGTTGCTCCGGGCCTTCCCCGGCTGCCGCGTGGTGAACCTGCGCGGCAACATCGACACGCGCCTGGAACGCACCCGTGACGGCGCCGTCGACGCAGCCGTGCTGGCGACCGCCGGTCTCCTGCGCCTCGGCCGCGGCGACGCCATCCGCTACCGTTTCGACCCCGAACTCATGCTTCCCGCGCCCGGCCAGGGGGCCCTGGCCCTGCAGACCCGCGCCGACGACCACAGGGTCGGGGAATACCTCCGGACCGTACACTGCGAAGCAGGCCACCGCTGCGTCCTGGCCGAGCGTGCTTTCCTCCATGCCCTGGGCGCCGGCTGCCGTCTCCCCGTCGCGGCGCTGGCGGAGACCGCGTGCAACGGTCTCCGGCTGCGGGGCAGGGTCCTCTCCCTCGATGGTGTGCGCTGCATCGAGGGGACCCGCTCGGGCGGTGCCGAGGGTGCCGTCCAGCTTGGTCTCGACCTGGCGTCGGAGCTTCTCGATCGCGGTGCCGCGGCCCTGGTTGCCGAAACGCGCCGGCAACTGGACGAGGGAGTCGAGCCATGATGCGGCCGGGCGTCGTCAGCCTCGTGGGAGCCGGTCCAGGGGAGCCTGGGCTCATCACGCTTCGCGGCGTCGAGTGCCTGCGCCAGGCCCGGGTCGTCGTCTACGACTTCCTGGCCAACCCGGAACTGCTCGAACATGCCCCGCCGGACGCGGAACGCATCTACGTCGGCAAACAGGCGGGCCACCACACCCTCCGCCAGGAGGACATCAACCGCCTTCTCGTGGAACGGGCCCGCGCCGGACAGCGCGTCGTGCGCCTCAAGGGCGGGGATCCCTTCGTCTTCGGGCGAGGCGGGGAGGAGGCCCTCGCCCTGCGCCAGGCAGGGATCCCCTTCGAGGTCGTCCCGGGAGTCACCTCGGGCATTGCCGCGGCGGCCTGCGCCGGCATCCCGGTCACGCACCGGGGCGTCAACTCCGTCCTCACCCTGGTGACGGGACACGAAGACCCCGGCAAGGAACAGAGCGACGTGGACTGGGAGGCCCTGGCCCGGGGCGGCGGCACTCTGGTGTTCTACATGGGCGTGGGCAACCTGCCCGGGATCGCCCGCAGGCTCGAAGCGGCTGGACGGCCCCCGGACACCCCCGTCGCCGTGATCAGCCGGGGCACGCTGCCCGAGCAGGAGGTGGTCGAAGGGACCCTCGACACGATCGCGGAACGGGCCGGAGCCGCGGGGCTGCGGCCCCCTGCCGTCATCGTCGTGGGAGAGGCCGTACGGTTGCGGGCGCAGATCGCCTGGTTCGAGCAACGTCCTCTCTTCGGCCGGACCGTCGTGGTGACGCGGGCGCGGACGCAGGCCAGTGTCCTCGCCTGCGAACTCCGCAACCTCGGCGCCCGGGTGCTGCGTTTCCCCGCCATCGCCAGCGCTCCCGCCGAGGACCCGACACCGCTGCGGCTGGCCAGCGCCGATCTCTCGAGCACCGATTGGATCGTCTTCACCAGCCCCAATGCCGTCGAGGCGTTTTTCGACGCACTCGATGCGAGCGGCGGCGATGCGCGCCGCCTGGGGAACTGCGCCATCGCGGTGACCGGGCCGGCCACCGCCGAGGCCCTGCGGCCCCATGGCATCCGCCCCGACCTCCTGCCTCCCAAGGCCACCGCCGCCGCCCTCGCCCGGGCACTGATCGAGCACGGCGACCTGACCGGAAAACGCATCCTCCTCCCCCGCAGCCAGATCGCCCCCGACCTTCTGCCCGAACGCCTGCGCCAGGCCGGGGCCGATGTCCTCGACGTCGTCGCCTACCGGACCCTCCCGACAGACCCCGATCCCGATCTGCTCGAGGCCTTCCGCGGCAACGGTGTCCATGCCGTTGTCTTCACCAGTTCCTCGACGGTGCGCAACTTCGCCGACATCCTGCGCCGGGAACTGGGGCACCTGCCCGACGCCGTCGCCGGCTTCAGCATCGGCCCGGAGACTTCCCGGACCGCCGCGGAGGTCGGCATCCCCATCGTTGCCGAAGCCGAAGAACACACGATCCCCGGACTCGTGGCAACCCTGGTGCGGTGCGCCCGGGAAGGGACCCTATGACCGGCATCTCGAAACTCTACTGCGGCACGGTGGAGCCTTCCGACCCGCTGCGCTACGGACGCCATACCGCCCGGCTGCCGTCCCACCTCCTCCAGTTCAGTGCCGACAAGAAGCCCGTCGTGGTCTGGAATGTCGGCCGGCGCTGCAACCTCCGCTGCGTGCACTGCTACAGCCACTCGCGGGATGTCGACTACAGCGGCGAGCTGAGCACCGCCGAGGCCGGAAAACTGGTCGATGACCTGGCCGCGTTCGGCGTCCCCGTCATCCTCTTCTCCGGCGGCGAACCCCTTCTGCGCCCCGACATCCTCGACCTGATCGCCCGCGCCCGGGAACGCAACGTCCGAGCCGTCCTTTCGACCAACGGCACCCTCATCGACGATGCCCTCGCCGCGAAGCTCAGACGCGCCGATCTCTCCTATGTCGGCGTCAGCCTCGACGGACTCCGGGAAACCAACGACCGTTTCCGCGGCATCCCCGGCGCCTTTGACCGGGCCCTGGCCGGCATCCGCGCCTGCCGCCGGGGGGGCATCAAGGTCGGCCTGCGCTTCACCGTCAACCGGCGCAACGTCGGGGACATCGACGGCATCTTCGACCTGATCGCCGAGGAGGACATCCCGCGCGTCTGCTTCTACCATCTGGTCTATGCGGGACGCGGCAGCAACCTCGCCCACGAAGACCTCAGCCATGCCGAAACACGGCGCGTCCTCGACCTGCTCATGGACCGCACCAGGGCCTTCCACGACGCCGGCAGTCCCGTCGAATGCCTCACCGTCGACAACCATTGCGACGGACCGTACGTCTACCTGCGCCTCCTCCGCGAAGACCCAACCCGGGCCGCAAAGGCACTCGAACTGCTCACCATGAACGGCGGCAACAGCAGTGGCAGCGGCATCGGCTGCGTCAGTTGGGACGGCACCGTCCACCCCGACCAGTTCTGGCGCCGCCATGCCCTGGGCAACGTCCGGCAACGCCCCTTCAGCGAGATCTGGACCGATCCGGACAACGAACTGCTCGCCAGACTCCGCGACCGCAAACGCCACCTCGGGGGCCGTTGCGCCGCCTGCCGCTGGCTGCCCGTCTGCAATGGCAACTTCCGTGTCCGCGCCGAGGCCGTCACCGGCGACGTCTGGGCCTGCGATCCGGCCTGCTATCTTACCGACGAGGAGATCGCGCCATGAGCTTCCCCAGCACCCGCATGCGGCGCCTGCGCCAACTCCCGGCCCTGCGTGACCTGAGCGCGGAAACGACCCTGACCATGGACCACCTCATGATGCCCCTCTTCGTCCGCCACGGACAGGGCATCCGGCATCCCATCGCCTCCATGCCCGGCAACCAGCAGATGTCCGTCGACGCACTGACCGAGGAGTGCGTCCGGCTGGCCGGCCTCGGGGTGCGCTC
>JAFGRS010000412.1 GCA_016935045.1 Lentisphaeria bacterium
ACCTGCTCCTCGGTCTCCGCGCTGCAGGGACCGGCGATGACAATGGGCCGGGCAACGCTGGGAAGACCCCACTCCGTCAGGGGCGCTATGTCGAGTGCTGTGCTCATGCCATGGTTTCCTCGATCGTCGAAGGCCCGGACCCGGGCCGGAGACGAACTCCGCCCGGCCCCGGGGCGCCGTGTCCCCGTCCCGCTGCCGGTCAGCCGCCGAGGACCCGGCGGATGCGGTTCGCATCGCTGATCATCTCGTGCAGCGGCCCCCGGGACTTGTCCGCGATCCGGCGGCGGAACTCCACCAGCTTGCTCACATAGACATCCAGAACACTGAGAACGTTCTCGCTGTTGTGCTGGAAGATCGGCGTCCACATATCCGCGGAACTCTTCGCCAGGCGAACGCTCGAACTGAAACCCCCGCTGGCCAGGTCGAAGATGGCCTTCTCGTCCCGCTCCTTGTCCAGCACCGTGAGGGCCAGGGCGAAACTGCTCACGTGGGAGATATGCGAGACGTAGGCCACGTGCACGTCGTGCCGCTTCGCGTCCATGTGCACGAGCCGCATGTTCAACGCCTCGTAGAGGGTCTCGATCCGGGCCACCGCATCCACGTCGCTGTCCTCACGGTCGCAGAGGATTGCGGCCTTGCTGTCAAACAGCCCCGACAATGCCGCCCAGGGTCCGCTGTACTCCGTGCCCGCCATGGGGTGGGAAGGCACGAAGCGGCGCCGCCGGGGGTGTCCGGCGAGGACGCCGACGATGGCGCCCTTGGTGGAGGCAACGTCGGTGACGACCCGGGGGGCCTCGATCCGGTCCAGAATCCCCGGCAGGATCTCGACCGTGGCGTCCACGGGCACCGCGACCACGACGACGTCCGCCCGGGGCAGGGCTTCCTCGAGCGCCGCGATTTCGTCCACCAGCCCGATACGCAGGGCCGTGGCGGCGTGCAGCGGGTCCTTGTCGACCCCGATCACATGGCGGGCGTAGCCGCGTCGGCGGAGGTCGATGGCCATGGAGCCGCCGATCAGGCCCAGGCCGACCACGGTGAGGACCAGGCCGGGCCGGATGTCATGGGGCGGCTGCGCCGGTGCGGGCATCGTCTCGTTCATGTCCGTGGCTCTCTCCCTACTCCCCGGGTGCCGTTCCGGCATCGGGAAAGCTCTGGCGGTTGACCTGTTCCAGGGCCTTGAGCCCCTGGCAGTACTCCCCCAGCACCTCGAAGATGTCGGTGAGGGGGCGTATGGCGGAGAGGGCCTGCCGGTAGCGGACGAAGTCCGAGAAGGCGACGTCCACGTAGAAGAGGTACTGCCATTCCCTGCCGATGATGGGGAGGCTCTGGATCTTGGTCAGGTTCATGCCGTAGAAGGCCAGGACGCTGAGGACCTGGGAGAGGCAGCCCACCTGGTGCTGCAGGGAGAAGCAGATGCTGGCCTTGTCTGCATCCCGGTTGCTGACGGTGTTGAGCTGATCGGTGAGGATGAGGAAGCGGGTGTAGTTCGCCTTGTTGGTCTCGATCTCCTCGGCGAGGACCTTCAGGCCGTAGAGTCGGGCGGCGTGGGCGCTGGCGATGGCAGCTGTCCCCGGCCGGCGTTCGTCCCGGACCTGCTTCGCGGCGGAGGCCGTATCGGGCCCGTGGATGAGCTTGATGCGCGGGTATTCGCGGAAAAAGACACGGCACTGGTTGATGGCCATGGGGTGAGAGTAGACTTCCACCACGTCCGCCATGGTCTGGGGCTCGAAGGTCAGGAGGTTCAGGGCGATGCGCAGATAGGTCTCGCCGACGATGCGCAGACCCGATTCCCGCAGCAGGGCGTAGTTGGGCAGAATGCTGCCGGCCACCGTGTTCTCGATGGCCATGGCCGCATACTCCGCGTCCCGGCGTTCCAGGGCCGCGAACATCTCGTCAAAGCTGAGGGTGGGCACGATGGTCACGTCATGTTCGAAGTACGTGACGGCGGCCTCTTCGTGGTAGGATCCCTCGATCCCCTGGATCGCCACCTTTACCGGCTCGTGGTTCATCGCAAATCCGCTTTCCCTCGACTGCACCCGCGCAACAAAAAAACCGACCCCACTCCACGGGGCCGGCTCATGGGTCCTCTGGCGACAGCACACAGGCCACCGGCCCCGCCTCAAAAGGCGAAGACGTAGGCGTACCCGTACTCGAACCGTGCTGTCATCTGTCCCGCTGCCATTCGCGTACCAGCCGCCTGCAGACCCATCACAGGCGCACATCTTCATAGGGTACTTCCCGGAGACCGCCGCGTCAAATCCATGCATCGGGTTTTTGCGCGCCGCCTGGTGCGCCCCCGATTCTCCAAAGGCGGCTATATTTGCGGGGTTGCCCGGGCGTACCCGGATCCGCCCGCCGGCACTGCGGAAAGCCGAACACCATGGGATACACGTTTGCCGACAGGGGTGAGCGCCGTCGGGTCCTCCGCCAGGTGCGCCGCGTCGTGCTCAAGGTCGGCACCCGCCTGCTGACGGACATGGGGCCGACGCCCGTTGCGGAGCGCGTGCGCGAGTTGGTGGCCGCCGTCCACGGCCTGCGTACCCGGGGATACGACATCCTCCTGGTTTCCTCCGGGGCCATCGGCGCCGGCATGACGGTGTTGGAGACCGCGAAGCGTCCCCGCAGCATGCCGAACCTCCAGGCCCACGCGGCCGTGGGTCAGTGCCGACTCATGCACCTCTACGAAACCGCCTCCGCAGAACACGGCTTCCACTGCGGCCAGTTGCTCCTGACCGCCGCCGACATCCAGAACCGCGAACGCTACCTCAACGTCGCCTCCTGCCTCGACGCGCTGCTGGCCAACGGGGTCCTCCCGGTGATCAACGAGAACGACTCGGTCAGCGTCGAGGAAATCCGGGTCGGGGACAACGACATGCTCGCCGCGCTCGTGGCGTCCATGCTGCGGGCGGACGTCACCGTGCTGCTCACCACCGTGGACGGCATGCGTGAGTCGTCCCCGGACGGGGCCCTCGGGGCTCGCCTCTCCGTGGTGCACGAAATCGACGC
>JAFGRS010000413.1 GCA_016935045.1 Lentisphaeria bacterium
CCCCATCACGAGTGATCCGTCGGCAGATTGTCTCCGGTCGATGTCTGTGCCAAGCAGTATCCGACGCCCGTGGCAGCGGTGGGTCACCTGCACGCAGCAGTTCTCCATCTGGGGTCGAGGCAGACGCATGCCAGGCCTCCCGCGTGCGCAGGTTCGGGTTTGGACTGCGGACACGCCGCCAACATGCCGCGAGAGCGGACGCCGTCAAGCGGATACTTCTTAAAAGCAATCACAAAGGAAGGCAATTTGTGTTTAACGTCATTATAAAGTCACCGGAATGAAGATAAACCCTTGCAGATACGTATACTATGCGCGTACGTCCCCGATCGCCGACGTATACTATGCGCGTACGTCCCCGATCGCCGAACGGGCAACAAGCCATCGACTGGCGGCTGCCGCGGTGTCGGCACCCGCTCTCGGGCAGCGTGGATCGCACGGCCGCTGAAGTCAAGGCAGATGCCTGACCCGGATCCCTCGACTCCGAAGACGGGACTCTGATCCGTGGAGGCTCGGGTTCCCGCCCGGCGACACCGGCATTACGGCGTGTTTCCGATGCAGTAGACCGCGCGGTCGCTACGCAGGATGAGGCAGTCGCCGGCGACGATGGGACTGGCCTGGAACTGGCTGCGGTCCTGGAGACGGTTATGGGCCAGGACCTCGTACCGGGGTGTGGCGCCCAGCACGACGGTGCCTCCGGTGCGGGTAACCACGTACAGCTTGCCGTCCGCCGCCAGCACCGAGGCATAGGGTTGTCCGGGGAACTTCTCGGCGTAGCGGATCGTGCCGTCCGCGAGGCCGAGGCAGTAGGCGGTGGTATTCCGGTCGCTGACCCAGTAGAGGGCGTCGCCCACGATCACGGGCGAGGAAACGTTGGCGCCCACGGGTGCCTCCCAGAGGAGATGGGTCCCGGTGACATCGCCCGTGCCCCCGGCGCGGATGGCAAGGGCCTGGGACTTGCGCCCGCCGATGACATAGACGACCCCATCGCGGGAGACGATGCTCGGGCAGACGTAATCCTGCACCCCGCGGCAACGCCAGAGCTGCCTGCCCGTTTCCGGATCGAAGGCGAGAACTGCCCCCTTGACGCTGACGACGACCTCGGTGCGGCCACCCTCCAGTGCCACGATGTGGGGCGTGTTCCAGGATTCCTTCATGCCGCCGGCGCGCCAGACTTCCTTCCCCGTCTCCTGGTGGACCGCCACGAGGCTGCCGCTCTCGACGCTGGCATTGACCAGGACGAGGCCCTTGTGCAGCACGGGCGAGGTGCCGCAGCCCCAGCCGTGGATGCCCGAGCCGACGTCGGCTTCCCACATGCGCTTGCCTTCGAGATCGAGCTTGAAGAGCCCTGTCTTGCCGAAGAACACGAAGAGGTGTTTGCCGTCGGAAGCGGGTGTGGGCGCCGCGTAGCCGTGGTCCCGGACCCGGGTGGACTCGGGCAGGCGGGGAGGAATGGTGGTATTCCAGAGGATGCCGCCGTTCTGCAGATCCAGGGAGAGGACATGGAGGCGGAGATCCTCCATCCGTTCACCGCCCTGCCCACCCGTGCCATAGCCGCTGAAGCAGGTGAGAAAGAGCCGGTTGCCCACGGCAATGGGAGTCGACGACCCCGGCCCCGGCAGGGGGGTGGTCCAGCGCAGGTTCTCGCTGTCGCTCCAGCGGGTCGGCAGCCCCTCGGCCTCGGCGACTCCCTGTCCCCCGGGTCCCCGGAACTGCAGCCAGTCCGCGGCCACGGCCGCCCCCGCCAGGCTCGCGCCGAGCACCCCCAGGCAGATTCCCATCCAGCCCTTGCGTCCCCGTTGGTTATCCATACGACTGCGTCCTTGCTGTTGCTGTCCCAAGCAGACACCTACGCACCGGGACGGAACCGTCCCGCGATGCGGTGACAACGTGGTTCCCTCGCGGCACTCCGGCTCGGAACGGGAGCATCGGGAAGAAGACCGGTGCGGTAACCCCTTCAGGGCAGCCGTCTGAGGCGGATGTTGCGGAACTGCACCTTCATGGGAGGACCGGCATGCAACTGGAATGCCAGGACCCCCTCCAGCCGGCGTTTGTCGGCCTGCTCGTCGATGACTTCGGCGGTGACGACACCGTTGATGCTGTGCACGAGGTGGTTCCCGCGCGCCGTGATGACATACTCGTTCCAGTCTTCCTTGCGCAGGACCGCGGCCGCCTCCGCTTCCTCGCAGGTCTTGCCTACGACTTCGCCACCGCCCTCGGGCTTGACCCGCATCTTCTTTCCCCGTGGACAGACGATGCCCCGTCCCCCTTCTTCATAGAGGATGCCGGTGTAGCGGTTCCCGGCATCGATGTCCGCCTGGTAGCCCTGCACCACGAAGTTCCCGCGGTCGACGCTGCGGTACTGGACTCCGGAGTTGTGGTTCTCGATGCGGTATTCGAGGCGCAGCTCGAAATCGGCCACGGTCCCGGCGCGCCAGATCAGGAAGGTGTTGCCGCGCGTGGGTTTCTCGGCGGTGGTCTGTCCGCAGATCACCCCGTCCTGGACGGACCAGAGGTCCGGGTTCCCTTCCCACCCTTCGAGGCTCACGCCGTCGAAGATCGCACGGAACCCCTCCTCCGCTTCCGCGGCCGCCAGCAAACCGCCCCAGACCATTGCCCAGGCCATCGCGGCCACCAGCGTCCAAGCCATCCCGACATGTCGAATGCTCATCCGCTTCTCCTTCGACGGCGGCAGACCCGTCCGACCGGGACGGGCGCCCCCGCGCACAGGCACACCAATAGCACCCTGACCCATTCTCCGCAAGCCGCGCGCCGCCAGGATCCGTCATGCCTCGGTGGAACTCGCCGGCAAGGAGGTTCGTCGTACCGGCTTCAGCCGGAATCCCGGTACGGGGCGCGGCCCTCCG
>JAFGRS010000414.1 GCA_016935045.1 Lentisphaeria bacterium
GGTCGGGTGGCGGAGATGGGGTCTCCGATTCCTCCCCGGCAGGGCCAGTTCACACGGCACCGGATGGCGCAGTTCGACCGCCTCGGGGGAGACCTCCGCGCGATAAGCGAGCACCTCGACCCCCTTCCGCACGGCCCGCCGGAGGGCCCTGCCGTAGTCCGGGTCGATCTCCCAGGCGGGACGGAAGAAGCGTCCGTCAGGCCGCTGGATCACGAACAGCATGACGGCGCGATGACCGTGACGGACCACGCCTTCGAGTTCGCGGAGGTGTTTCCGGCCGCGTTCGGTCACCGCATCCGGGAAGGCCACCGACCCGTCCTCGCTCAGCAGGGAGACATTCTTGACCTCGACGTAGCAAAGGTGGGATGGCGGTCGGGGACCGCCCGCCGTACAGGGGATGGACGGGTCCGTCGTTCCCGGCCTACCTGGGGAGGAGAGCGGCTCGGCGGGCGCCTCGTTCTCCGGTAGGCCGCACGGTCTCCGGGCGGCATCCCCCTGTCCCCCAGTAGGCCGCACGGTCTCCGGGCGGCATCCCCCCGTTCCCCGGGCGGCGGGACTCGGCTCAGCGGGCGCTTCGCCCTCGAGGAGGAGGTCGATGCGGCTGTTGCGTCCATAGGGTTTTTCGCGCAGGATGTGGCTGTAGCCGGCCAGTTCGGGGATGCGGCCTTCGCGGATGGCTTCTTCGGCCAGGCGGTTGGCGCGGAGGGTGTTGATGCCGATCCAGCAGGTCCCGTTGTGAACCAGTTCCCAGGTGTAGGGCAGCCTGCGGCGGGGGTTCGCGGCCCTGCTCAGGGCGACGCGCCAGCCCGGCCGGCTGCACGTCTTGAGCGAACCGGTGTTGGTGCAGTGGGCGGTGACCGTGGCGCCGTCATCGAGCGCCACGTCGGCCAGAAACCGGTTGTAGCGGCGCAGGAGACTTCCGAAAAGGAGGGGCCTGGGCATCTGCATGGCGTGCTTACAAACGCGAATCCTCAGGACTGCCGGAGTCCGCCGCTCGACCTTCGACAAAGCTCAGGTTCTGCGAGAGAGCGCCTCCCACATTCTTGCGCAGCGACGTCAACCGCATGGAGGTCCGCTGTTTTCGCCTTCGGGGGCGGCTTCGACGACGACGCGGTTGCCTTCGACGTGGACGACCTTGATTCGGGCTCCGCGGCCGATCATGTCGCCGCTGGTGACGACATCGAGGCGTTGGTCGCCGAACTCCGCGGTCCCCGCGGGTCGGAGGCTGGTCCGGGCCAGTCCGACTTGGCCGAGATAGCCGTCGAACTTCCCGGCGGCGTTGACGAAACCCTGCTCCCTGCTCAGGCTCGATTCGAGCACCAGCTTGTGGTAGACGCTGGTCTTGGGGAAGAGCCGCGAGATCAGCCAGCCTCCGACCGCCACGATGGCCGCCGTGACGCAGAACTTCCACAGGGCCCCCAGCACGAAGCTGTCCCAGGTGATGGGCGCGATGCCGGGCAGGGCCGGCACATCGGTGGGCACCACGGGGATCAGGGCCAGCAGACTCCCCGTCAGGATCAGGATGATGCCGAGAACCCCGACCACACCGAAGCCGGGAATCAGGAACAGCTCGATGGCGAGAAGGCACAGGCCGGCAAACACCAGGAGAATCTCCTCATATCCTGCCAGGCCCGCGACATAGTGCCCGAAGAAGTAGATGCAGAGCAGCACGATCCCGGTGACGCCGAAGACACCGAAGCCGGGCGTCTTGAACTCGATGAACAGGCCCAGCACCCCGAGCGCCAGGAGCAGGGGTCCCAGGCCGGTGATCCAGCGGGCGAGACGTTCGGCGCCCACCTCCTCGAAGCGGGCAACCCTGGCGCCCGCGAGGTCCACGTGTTCGAGCAGTTCGGGGATGTCCCGCACCAGCGCCGCGGCGAGCAGGGGTTTCCCATCGGGGGGCACGGGGCTGGTGGCTTCCTTGCTGGTGAGGGTCAGCAGTTCACCCTTGGGGCAGGAGACCTCGCCCAGGATGAACTCGCGGTCAGGGTCGACCATGGCCTCGGCCATATCGACATTGTAGCCGTTTTCCTGGGCCAGGCCGCGCACCAGGGCCCGGGTCGGGCTGATCATCTTCTCCCGGATGTCCTCGGGCAGTTCCTGGATGCCGCCGTTGAGGGGGTTGATGAGAATCGGCATGGCATCGCCGATGTTGCCCGCCGGGCTCATGAAGATGCGGTTGGCGCCGAGGCTGATGATAGCCCCGGCACTGTAGGCGTCCGGGTTGACGTAAGCATACACCGGGATGCGCTGCTTGGTGGAGCGCATCCACTGGATGATCTCGCGCGTCTCTTCGAGCTTGCCGCCGGGCGTATCGAGGTCGAGGATGACGGCCGCCGGGGCGATGCGCTCGACCTCGCGAAAGGCGCGCCGGAAGACGTAGAGCATGCCCTGGTCGATGGTCCCCTGGACGGGCAGCACGAAGACGGTCCGTTCCGGGGAGGTGCGGTCGGCCGGCTTCCCCCGCGCTTCCGGTTCCTCCGCCCGGACCCAGGTTGCGGACAGGCTCAGCAGCAAGCCCCAGAAGAGGCGTCTCATGGTTGCGGGCCTCCGTGGTTGGGCACAGCGCCCTTTGGTGCGGCAGTCCAGCGGCACCAACGCTCCTGCCAGCGCCGTTGCTTGATGAAATGGCGGTACACGCGCTTGCGCAGGAAGCGGCCGGCGCGCAGCGGCCAGGGCACCTGGGTCAGCCGCCGCTTCTCTTCTTCCGTCAACAGGCCGGGGTAGTACGAATGGATGATCTTGGCTACGGCGAACTGGTCCGAGCGCCGCAACAGGCGGTGTACCGTTCGGCGCAGCAGGCCGCCGGGACCGTCGAGGCTGACGGCGGTGGCGAAGTCGATGAGGTACGGCGTGCCATCCCGGCCCAGCAGGATGTTGCGCCGGCGCATGTCCCCGTGGCAGACCCCGCGGTCGTGCAGCGCCTGCACCAGGGCGGCCAGCCGGCGGAAGAAGTCCGGTGGAGGATATTGCTCCGGCCGCAGCTCCCGGCTGTCGGTCAGTGTGCCCTCGCCCTCGACGAACTCCATCAGCATCGAGTCCCGCCCCACCATCCCGTGCAGAGCGGGGACCCCCCGCAACCCCTCGAGACGACGCATGGCCGCCGCTTCGCGCCGCAGGGTCCAGCGGGTGAACAGGACCCGTGCGCACCACCAGCGTCTTCGAAAGGTCTTCAGCACGCAGGGGCCGAAGGACGAGGCCAGGAGATAGGTGTCCGCATTGGTGATCGAGCCCGCCGAATGCAGGAGCCGTCCGCGCGCGATGAGATCCTCCTCGCTTGTCCGGAGGAGTTCCTCGCAGCTCGGGGGCGCACCGACAGGTGCGTTCCCGACCTCGGCTGTGCGGTCCTTGTGAAGCATGACTGTGTGCGAGAGTGGGTGTTGCTTGCCAGACGATCCGTCGGCGTCCGCGATGCCGCCTTTGGCAACCCCGGGGCCGCGCGGCAACCACCGTCGCATACTATAGCACCGCGTCCTCCGGCAGAAAGCCGGACCATGCCGCCCGCCTGCCCGCATTGCTTGCGCCGTGGGCGTTGCAGGCGGGGAGGGCCGTGCGGCGTACGGGAGCGCCCGCGTCCTCGCGGGCATCCCCGTTGCTCCGCAGGGGATTGCCTCCGGCGGCCGGGGGGCCGGCCGGCCCCCACGGACCCCCCGATCCAGCGGACCGGTCTGGCGGCACACGCCGCGAGAACGCGGGCGGTCCATTCCCGTGGAGGGCGACGCTCCGCGGAGCCGAGAGTGCCCGCGGGAACGCGGGCGGTCCATTCCCGTGGAGGGCGACGCTCCGCGGAGCCGCATCTTGGGGATGCCGCCCGGGGACCGTGCGGGGTACTGGGGATGGACGATGCCGCCCGGGGACCGTGCGGGGTACTGTCGATGGACGATGCCGCCCGGGGACCGTGCGGGGTACCGGGGATGGGGTGGGGGCGCCGAGCCCGGCTTCCAGCAGCGGATGCGCCTCAGGAGAGCAGCTCGTACGGGATGCCGAGGGCGGCGGCGGCCGCCGCCATGCCCCGGTCGGCCGTTACCACGGTCAGCCCATGCGCCCGGGAGACAGCCAAGTGGAGCGCGTCCAGCACCCGCAGGGGCGTTCCCATTCGGGCGATCCAGTCCCGGGCGCGGACGTAATCGGTTCCCTCGACGGGCACAACACGGTATCGCGGCACCCCCAGGTGCGACCGAAACAGCCGGAAGATGCTCTCGGCCGCAGCCCGGCTGCAGGCCCCGGCCCGCACCTGGCGAGTCACGGCACA
>JAFGRS010000415.1 GCA_016935045.1 Lentisphaeria bacterium
ATCGCGGAGATCCGCGCCGTGGTCGAGGACCTGGGTCTGCCACTCACCGCGATGGAGGTGGGGCCGTTGGACGAGACACGGGTGCTCCAGGCCTTCGATGCCGCGGTTGCGTTGGGCATCCCTGTCGTCAACATCGGCCCCAGTGGCAGGAGCGGGTCCCAGGGGGAGCTTTCGGCGTGCATCGACCGGATGGCGAAGCTGGCCGAAACGGCCGAGTCCTGCGGCGTGACCCTCTGCGTGAAGGCGCACATCGGCACCTCCATGCACAATACGGAGACCACCCTCGAGGTCATGCGCCAGATCCCGTCGCCGGCCTTCGGCATCGACATGGACCCAAGCCACATCCACCGGGGCGGCGAGGTCCCCAGGGATGCCCTCAGGGCAGTGCTCCCGCGTGTCCGCCACGTGCACATCCGCGACTCGGGACCGGGGCCCGCTCCGGGGGCGGCGGAGATGCAGGCGTGCGGGCGGGCGGAGATCGACCTGATGGGGTACTGCCGCGTGTTGGCGGAGGGGGGATACGAGGGACCAGTCAACCTGGAGATCATCGGCGCATCGGACTACGCCGTGGCCCGCAGCGCCATCATCGCCGCGGAGAGCTACGGCTACCTGAATGCCTGCCTGCGGGCATACGGAGCAAGGGGGGTACCCGCGGTCCCCTCGGCACAGGCCTAGCTCCCGGTCCCCGGGAGACGACACGAGAGGAACGGACGTATGATCAAGCTGGGTGTAAACACGGTCCTGTTCGGCAAACACGATTTCCGCACGGCCATGCAGCACATCAAGTGGGCGGGGTACGACGCGGCGGAAATCTCGGCCCTCGGCGGCATGGCCAACCATCTCCCCCTCGAAGAGTGGCGCGCGCACGCGGACGAAATCCGGGGGATCGTGGAGGAGTTCTCGCTGCCGCTCACGGCCATGGAAGTGGGCTCCGCCGCGGAGGACCGGCTCATGCACGCCTTCGAGGCCGGTGCGGCCATCGGGATCCCGGTGGTCAACGTGGGTCCCGGAGGCACGAAGCCGGACAATCCGGAAGACATGACACGCCTGGCGGAACACCTGAACCGGATGGCGGCCAAGGCCGGAGAATTCGGCCTGACCCTGTGCATCAAGGCGCACGTCAATACGGCCGTCTACAATACCCCCTCGACCCTGGCGCTCATGGCAGCGGTCCCCTCCCCTGCCTTCGGAATCGACATGGACCCGAGTCACATCCACCGCGGCGGGGAGGTCCCCAAGGAGGCGCTGGCGGCGGTGATCTCGCGGGTCAGACACGTCCACATCCGGGACTGCCTCGGTCCCGGGCCCCGGCCGGGGAACCCGGAGATGCAGGCCTGCGGCCGCGGCGACATCGACCTGATGGGCTACTGCCGCGTACTGGTGCAAGCGGGGTACGACGGACCCGTCAACCTCGAAGTGATCGGGGCCCGGGAATACGACCTGACGCGACAGGCCATGATCGCCGCGGAAAGCTACGGCTACCTCAACGCCTGCCTGAAGGCCTGCGGCGGACGCTGAGTCCCGCAGCGAGGGCCAAGCTACAGCTCGTCCCGGAGAGGGACAGACACGGAGAAAAAAACCATGGCGTGCGGAATCGGCATCCTCGGCTTCGCCCACGGCCACGTGGGCGCCTATCTCGGCCAGTGGCGCAGCCATCCCGAGTGGGGTGTGGCGGCCGTGGCGGGCTGGGACCACGATGCGGAACGCAACTCCCGTACCTGCACCCAGGCAGGCCTCCAACCCGTCGAACGCGCCGAAGACCTCGTCCGGCGCACCGATGTGCACACGGTGCTGATCACGGCCGAGACCGCCTTCCATGCCAACCTGGTGGAGATGGCCGCGGCCGCCGGCAAGGCCGTGATCCTGCAGAAGCCCATCGCCCTGACGCTGGCGGAAGCCGACCGCATCGTGGAGGCGGTGAAGGCGAACGCCACCCGCTTTACCATGGCCTGGCAGATGCGCGTGGACCCACAGAATCTGAAGATCCGGGAACTGATGACCTCCGGCACGCTCGGGCGCATCTTCATGGTGCGCCGCCGCCACGGCCTGGGCATGTGCCTGAATCCTGCCTTCGCCTCGAGCTGGCACGTCGACCCCGCCATGAACCGGGACATCTGGGCCGACGATACCGCCCATGCGCTGGACTTCCTCTACTGGCTCCTGGGGATGCCCGAGTCCGTGACCGCGGAGATCCTCTCGCTCCACGATCCGCGCATGCCCATGGACAACGGCGTCGCGTTGCTGCGCTACCCGGGAGGACCGCTGGCGGAAGTCACCTGCTCGTTCACCAACCACGCCGGCGAGAACACCACGGAAGTCATCGGCGACAAGGGGTCGCTGGTGCAGAATTTCGGCGACGGTCCCAGTTGCAACGTCCCCAAGCCCGAAGGGGGCATCGCCCTGAAGTGGTACCTCGCCGGGGACAAGGCCTGGACGGTCAGCGAGCTGTCCGCACCGGCCTCCCATGGGGCGCGCATCGCCGGCCTGGCCCGTCCGCTGGCGGAGTTTGCGAAGGGCGAACGCGGCCCCATCGCCACGGCGGAGGAGGGCCGCGACGTCCTTCGCCTGGTGCTGGCCTGCTACGTTTCGACACGGGAGGGACGCCGGGTCGCGGTGGATGACCCGGCCATTGCCCTGGTGTAGAGTCCGTCTCCGAACGGGCAGCGAATGGCCTCCGAGAACGGCGGCCCGGGAAAACCAAGAGCATGAGGGTGCAGAGCATGGCACGCGCGCGCAAAAAGAAGCCCAACATCCTGCTGATCGGCATCGACTCCCTGGTACGGACCCATATGAGCTGCTATGGGTACCCCCGCCTGACCACCCCCCACATCGACGAGTTCGCCCTCGGGGGCACCCTCTTCGAAAACGCCTTCTGCCCGCACGTTCCCACCACTCCCGGCTACGGCAGCATGCTCACCGGACGGGACTGCTTCGGCACCAACTGCGTGGCCCTGCGTCACAAGGGCCAGTTCCCGGAGGACTGCAAAAGCCTGGCCGCCATCCTCGGAGAGATTGGCTACAACACTACCTGCGTGGGATTCACCGGCAATGCGGCGGCCCGGGGATTCCAGAACTACCTCAACTTCAGCGGCTGGGGCCCGGGAGCGGACGGCCGTTCGCACAAGGCCGAGGCCCTGAACGAGGTCGCCATCCCCGAACTCCAACGCCTGGCCAAGGCGCGGAAGCCGTTCTTCCTGTTCCTGCGGCACATGGACCCGCACACACCCTACCTGCCACCCAAGCCCTACGACCGCATGTTCTACCACGGCGACGAACACGACCCCGCCAACAGGAGCATGGAGCCGGTCTACGCGTTCGAGCCCTTCCGGGACTACTTCCTCAGCTGGCTCCCGGGACCGGGACTGGTGACCGACAAGGACTACGTCATCGCCCAGTACGACGGCGCCGTCGCCTACATGGACGCATGCATCGCCCGCATCTTCACCACCCTCGAGGTGCTGGGGATCCTCGATGAGACGATCGTGGTGATCAACTCCGACCATGGAGAAACCCTCTACGACCACGAATGCTGGTTCGACCATCACGGCATCTACGACAACACCCTGACCGTCCCCATCATCATCCGCTACCCCGAGAAGGTCCCCGCCGGTCTGGTGGTGCCGGGCTACTGCCAGCACAAGGACCTCGTGCCGACGTTGATGGAACTGCTGGACGTGGATCCCGGAGTCGCCTTCGACGGGGAGTCCCTGATGCAGCTCGTCCGCGGAGACAAGGAACACCTCGACACCGAGTTCTACATCACCGAGTGCACCTGGATGCGCAAACACGGCTGGCGCACGCCGCAGTGGAAGTTCTTCGAAGCCCTCGAGCCGGATTTCCACTTCAAGCCTCAGGTCGAACTGTACGATCTCCTGCACGATCCCGAGGAACTCGTCAACCTGGCCGAAAAGGAACCCGCCGTGGTGGCATTGCTGCGGGAGCGGATGAACGCCTTCATCGCCAAGCGCGAAGGCGAGGTGAACCGACGCAACCCAATGTTCACACAGGAATGCTGGCACGGGCACCCGGACTGCGGCCCCGCGTTCAGCAGCAGCGAACAGGCCTACAAGACGATGCACATCGGCGATCCCAAGGAAGCCGCCAAACTTCAGGACCGCGGGAAGACGAAGTAGATTCCCATCGTCCCAGGGTAGTCTGCACGTCCCCGAGTGTGCCCGCAGCGACGCGGATGCTCCAGGCTCAGACGTCCTTACACGTCTGCCCGGAACCCCTGCATAGGCGGAAAATGAGAGGAAACCCGGGTAGGCGCCACGAGCCGAGTGGCGCAAGGTCCCGCCCGGCTCGCGGGACCTGCTTCCGGATGCCTCGTGGTGTCCGTTCCGCTTCCGCCGGGTAAGATGTTCTGAGGCCGTGTCGAAACGATCCGTACGCCCAGGTCCCGGGGCTTCACCAAATACCGTGGGCAAAGCTGCCGCGGCGGATGCGGTCGGATGACCGGTCCGCCGCGGCTCTCTTCCCCGACCGCGCACCGCCCCGGAGCATCGCGTCCAGGCATCGCACCCCCGGACACACGCCCCACGCCCCCCCCTCCCGGAAAGCACGTCGCCATCCCGACCGGCCACCCCCCGTTTTCCGGACGCTGGGCTCATGCAGACGTCCGGAAAACACCCCCCCCTCCCGGGCCGCGGGAAGGGGGTGGCCGTCGGGAGTCGCCGGCCCTACCAGTACGCCGCAAGGCCCCCCAGCCGGCATTTCGGCCGGCCTCCCCCCCACCGTTTTCCGGACACGCGACCGCCCCCCCCGGCCGGAAGACATAGCGGTCCCCAGGCAGGCCGGCAACCAACCGTTTTCCGGACACGCCACCGGCCCGGATGGCCGGAAAACACCCATCGCCAGGCGCGGACAGCCGACGGTTCCGTCCTGCAGGGTGCGTCGGCGCCATTGCATTCCGGCGGCAAGGGACGTACGTTCCACTGTCGCCGTAACGGGTCTCTCAGAGAAGTGTTGGTACCATGAGACGAGGTTTTCTCTTCATGACGATGCTGGCTGCGGTTGTGTCGGGCGCACCCCGGGACGAGTTTCCTTTCCCGCCCAACGTGACCCTGGAGGCGGTCGCCGAGATGATCTCCCGGGCGCCCACGGCCCATCCCCGCCTGCTGGTCAATGAGGAGGGCTTCGCGGCGCTTCGGCGCCTTGTTGCGGCGTCCGCCCCGCACCGGGACCTGTCGGATGGGGTGATTGCGGAGGCGAAGGTCCTTCTCGATCTTGGTCCCGCGACCCGCGCCATGCAGGGACGTCGGCTTCTCGGCGAATCCCGTCGGGTGTTGAAGCGGACCCTGTTGCTGGGGATGGCATACCATCTGACGGGCGAGGAAGCGTTTGCGCGTCGGTGCGAAGCCGAGATGCTGGCGGTGGCGGCGTTCCGGGACTGGAACCCGGGCCATTACCTGGACGTGGCCGAGATGACCCTGGCCATGGCGGTAGGCTACGACTGGCTGCACGGGCAACTGACTGCCGAGGGGCGCGCGCAGATCCGCGAGGCGATTCTCGCGAAGGGCGTCCGTCTGCCGGTGGAGAACGAGCGCTATGCAGGTCCCATGCGTGCCGGGAACAACTGGGGTCAGGTCTGCAGCGCCGGGATGGTTGCCGGGGCCCTGGTGACGTACGAAGACGAGCCGGAGCTGGCGGCGCGGATCGTGCACATGGGCATCCACTCGGTGCCCCGCTCGATGCGTGCCTTCGCGCCCAACGGGAGCTATCCCGAGGGGCCCGGCTACTGGAACTACGGCACCAGTTTCAACGTCGTGCTGCTGGCGGCCCTCGAAAGCGTCCTCGGTTCCTCCTTCGGCCTGACGCGGGCGCCGGGATTCGCCGACACGGGAGCCTTCCCGGCGCTGACATACGGTCCCAGCGGAGAGTACTTCAACTATGCCGACGGGGGCTCGGGGCGCAGTCCCCAGGAAGCCATCTGGTGGTTGGCCCGTCGCTTCGAGCGTCCGGACTATCTCGTCGGTGAACGGGCGCTCCTGGCGAGACAAGTGGAGACCATGAGATCCGGCAAGCAGGCCGGCGGCGGCTCCTGCCGGATGCTGCCGCTTGCCCTGCTGTGGATGGACGCTGGCAAGGAACCGACGGACATCCGGATGCCCCTGCACTGGAATGCCGGCGGGCACGTGCCGATTGCCATTCACCGGAGTTCCTGGACGGAGCCGGCGGCCTCGTTCGTCGGCCTCAAGGGTGGATCGCCTTCGGGCCCCCATGGGCAGATGGATATTGGCTCGTTTGTTTTCGACTCCGACGGCAAGCGCTGGGCCATGGACCTGGGGGCGGAGGGATACCACGGCATCGAGTCCCGGGGCATGAACCTGTGGAGCAGTGCCCAGGATTCCGATCGCTGGCGCATCTTCCGGCAGTCCAATGCGGGGCACAACACGCTGGTGATCGACGGCAAACTGCAGGTGGCAAAGGGTGCGGGCACGGTGGTGCGGTTCTCGGACACCGCCTCGGAGGCGCACTCCGTGATCGACATGAGCAGCGTCTACGAAGGCCAGGCGCAGAAGGTGATCCGTGGCGTGGCCCTGCTCCCGAGCGGAGAGGTCCTCGTCCAGGATGAACTCGCGGGACTCGCACCGGGCGCCAGGGTGCGCTGGGGGTTCATCACGCGGGGGACGTGCCCGGCCACGCCGGGTGCGGATGAGGCGGTTCTGGCGCAGGGGGAAGCGACGTTGACGGTCACCAAGCTGGCCGCCGGTCCGGGCGCGATCTGGTCGGTGATCGACACGGAAAAACCGCGCCATGAGTGGGACTCGGGGAACAGGGGCACGCGGATGCTGGCCTTCGAATCGGAGGCCCCCGCCTCCGGGGAGCTGACGATGGCCGTGCTGTTCACGCCGGGGAGTTGCCGGGCCAGTGTCCGGGAGGGACTCCGGCTGCGGTCCCCGATGGACTGGTGAGCATGCATGCGTTGTGCGCCTGGCGCGGTGCAACCATGGCGGCAACGGGCCTGGCCTGTAGAGGTCTCGGCGAGGGCGGGCGAAGTCGCCGAAGCGGCGCACCGGCGCTGCCCTGTACGGGAGGCAACGAGCATGTTGCGTTTCGAGAAACTGTCCCGCTTTGACCGCCTGCAGGAGCCCTGTTCCGCAGCCATTCCCTTCGCCAGGGGTCTTCTGGGGGACGCGTCCCGCTTCGTGGTCCTGGATGGCGATCGCCCGTTGCCCACGCAGTCCATGGTGACGGCTGCGTGGCCGGACGGTTCCGTGAGGTGGCTGCACGTCGAGTTCCTGGTGGACCTGCCGGCCAACGAGGGCAAATCCCTGCGCTGGCGCTGCGACGGGGAACCCTCTCCGCTGCCGGCGCCGGCGGCGGGAGTTCTGCGCACGGACGCGGGGCTGTCTCTGGATTCGGGTGTGGCGGTGTTGCATCTGGGCCTGCCGGGGAATCCGGATCCCCTCCCCGGGCTTGCCGCGGGGCCGTTGCGGCTGGGGCCGGGGGAGTTGCGGGGCCCGATCCTCATCGACGAGTCGGGCAGCGAATGGCCCGCGGTGGTGGATGCGGACGGATGGTCGATCCTGCGCGAGGGGCCCGTCCACACGGTGGTGGAGGCGACCGGAAAACACCGCAATCCGGCGGGCGACGGGCTGCTGGATTTCCGCCTGCGCTGTCACGCCTTTGCCGGCAAGCCGTGGTTCCAGGTGGACCATCGCCTGATCCACCGCGAGGACGTGCCCCGGATCACCGTCAAGGGATGGGTCCTGCGGGTCCGTCCCGCCCGGCCGCCGGAGGATGTGCGCACGGCCCTGGGCATCTCGAACTACAAGACTCGGGTCCGCCATGGACACGGGGACCAGCGGCTTTGGCACTGCATCGACGCCGAGCAACTGGTGTACGAGAGCAACGAACAGGTGCCGGAAGTCCACTACGGGACGTTCTGGGCGGACTGGTCGGCCCCGGGGCGTGGCGGGCTGTGCGTCACGGTGTACCAGGCGCAGCAGAACTTCCCCAAGGCTTTGGCCGTGG
>JAFGRS010000050.1 GCA_016935045.1 Lentisphaeria bacterium
GGGCCTTCGGACAGAACCCATTCAGCAACAGCAGGATAGCTGCATAAGGGGCCAGAGGTACTGGCCAGAACGACCCGTTCAGAGAGGAGGAACCGCATGGGTCCGCAGAAGAGGGGTGCCGCCTTTGCCTGCGCGCGGAGGTGCCTTGCGTCCGGTCATCTCGCGATGGCCGTGGCGGGGATTTCCGTGGAGGGAGAACCGGTGGGGCAGTCCACGTCGGGGGAGGGGGGTGACGACGTTTCTTCGCCGGGGGCGCGCCGGTTCGCGTCGGTGTCCGTCAGCAAAGCGATCACGGCGGCGGCTTCCGAGTCCCTGGACACGGACCGTTTCACTCCCGGGGTGAAGCTGTTCCGGGACCGTTCCTACACTCTGGCCGAGGGGGCTCCCGGTCTCCTCCTCGGCCTGATGTTCCTCCGGGCGCCCATCACCGGGACACGGACGCTGGTCTGCGCCGAGGGGGGCATGCTGTATGCCCTGACCCCGGCCCTGCGCCCCGGGGCCGCGTCCCAGGCCGGTGCACTCGAAGCGGCCGGTTTCGCTCGGCATCCCATGGCCGAGTTCCAGCTTTTCGGGGAGAACCCGATCGATCGGGTCATTCTCTACACCAGGGAGATCCGCAAGGGAGACACACTGCGTTTCGGGAAATGGACCCTTCTTCTCGCTCCGGCGGCCGTGCTGAGACGAGCCGAGGTCCGCTGGGAGACGCTCTACAACGGCATCCGACTGGCCTGCGACCCCTGCGAACGCAGCGACATGACGGCGTACGGCCGCGATCCGCTGCCGGTTCCCTATCTCGAGCACGTGCCCGACGTCATTCCCATCGATATCGGGCGCCAGCTGTTCGTGGATGACTTTCTCATCGAGGAGACCTCTCTCCAGCGCACCTGGCACAAGGCTCGGAAGGACCCGCGCAGCCCGGTCCTGACGCCCGTGACGGACCTGGAACTCGGCACGAAGAGCGGGCATCCGGCGATGGCGGCCCCCTTCAGCGGGGGTGTCTGGTACGACCACACGGACGGCCTCTTCAAGGCCTGGTACTGCGCCGGCTGGTTCGACGGCACAGCCTATGCTTTCAGCCGGGATGGGCTCTACTGGGAGAGGCCGGAGCTGGACATCGAGCCGGGGACGAACCGCGTCGTGCCCCGGAAGGGCGCCCGGGACTCTTGTGCCGTCATTCTCGACCCCCATGCCCCCCCCGGCGGAGATCGTTTCAAGATGCTGCTCTGGAGCCGTCCGCAGGGGGGCGAGCTGTTTGTCTCGAAGGATGGGATTCACTGGAGCGAACCCCTTCCCACCGGTTCCACGGGCGACCGCACCACGATCTTCTACAATCCATTCCGTCGCCGATGGGTGTACAGTCTTCGGGCGGGCTGGTCCGCACGCAGCCGGAACTACAGCGAGTCGGAGGACTTCCTGGCGGGGGCAGGGTTTCCGGACCAGGTTCCCTGGCTCCGGGCCGATGCCTTCGACATCCCCGATCCACACTGGATCTATGCCTTTCCCGAGCGCGAACCGGAACGCGGCGGCGACCGGCCCCAGCTCTACAACTTCGATGCCGTGGCGTACGAATCGCTCATGCTGGGGGCTTTCACGATCCATCTGGGGCCGGACAACGGGACCTGCGCCAGGCTGCGTGTGCCCAAGATCACCGAGATCCATCTGGGGTTCAGCCGCGACGGGTTTCACTGGTCCCGCCCGGACGACCGCACCCCGTTCCTCCCGGCCTCGCGGAGCGAAGGGACGTGGGACCGGGCCTACCTGCACTCCAACGCGGCGCTGTGTCTTGTCATGGGGGACGAACTCTGGTTCTATTACACGGGTTTCCGCGGCGACCCGACCCGGGAAGGGGTCGGCCTGTACAGCCATGCCTCCATGGGAATCGCCCGGCTCCGGCGGGACGGTTTCGCGTCCCTGGACGCCGGGACCGAAGAGGGCACTCTGATCACCCGTGTCCTGCGCTTCTCCCGGGGAGACCGGCTGTTCGTCAACGTGGATGCCCCTCGCGGCGAACTGTGCGCCGAGATCCTCCAGGCGGACGGCAGCGCCGTCGACGGTCTCTCGTTCGCGGACTGCGAACCGGTCAGCACGGACAGCACGCGGATCGCCGTGACCTGGCGCGGCGGCAGGGACCTTGCGGCTCTGCGCGGCCAGCCCGTCCGGGTACGGTTCCGTTTGCGGAGCGGTTCTCTCTACGCCTTCTGGGTCGCGGGGGCGAGCGGCGCCGGCCGCGGCTACCTGGCCGGCGGCGGACCCGGCTTCCCGGGTCTGGTTGACGTCGGCACGCCCCGGTGAACCGCGGCGGCGGCGCCCCGGCAGCGGCGGTGGCTACCCTACGAAGAGGGTCCACAACACCAGGATGGCGAAGCTGGCCAAGGTGATCGGCAGGCCGGCGCGGGCGTGCTCGAAGAAGCCGATCCTCACCCCGCAGGCAGCCGCCTGCTCGATGACGATCAGGTTGGCGATGCTTCCGATCGTGATCAGGTTGCCCGCGAAGGTGCTCGACAGGGCCAGTGCGTACCACGCAACCGGATCGCCGGCGTCGAGGAACTTCACCAGCAACATCACCGCGGGAACGTTGCTGACCACGTTGCTGAGGATTGCGGCGATGCCCGTTAGAACCAAGCGGTTGCTCAAGGCCCAACCGCGCGTGGCCATACCGCGCACGAGGGTCTCGGGAAGGCCGGTCGACTGCAGGCCGGCCACAACGATGAAGAGGCCGCAGAAGAGGGTGATCAGGTGCCAGTCGACCAGCCCGAGCAATTCCCGGGTCTGCATACGGCGGCTGCAGAGCAATACACCCGCCGCGCTCAGGCCCACCAGCTCCCGTGGCAGCCTGGAACAGAACAGCACCACGATGGCTGCCGTCACCAGGAGGCCTTTGACCGTCTGGCGGCGGTCGAAGGGCGGCGCGTGTTCGTCAGCGCTCCTGTGCGACGGCTGCTGGAACCGCCCCCGCCACACCCACGCAAGCACCAGGAAGGCGACAAGCAGCGACAGGGCTGAGGGGACCCCGCACCAAAGGAAGAAGCGCGTGAAATCGAGTCGCCCCACCTGGCCGATGAGCATGTTCTGGGGGTTGCCGATGATGGTCGCGGCGGAGCCGATGTTGCTGGACGCCGCGAGTCCGAGGAGGAACGGAATGGGGTTCAGCCCGGAGCGCGCGCACGCGGTCACCACGATGGGGGTAAAGGCCAGGCAGACGATATCATTGGCCAGCACCGCGGAGAGTCCGGCACTGACCAGCATCAGCATCAGCAGGAACTGGCGCGGACGGTCCGAGTACCGCGTCGCTGCCCGGGCTGCGCGGGAGTAGAACCCTCCGAGGCGAAGCTGCGACGAGACGACCATCAGGCTGTAGAGGAGGAGGATGGTAGGCAGGTCGATGGCGTCGAAAGCGTCCGCGGTGTTCAGTATTCCGCTCGCCACCATGGCGATGGCGCCGATCAGGGCGAAACCCGTCCGGTCGACGGCGAGCCCCGGGATTCGCCCCATGGCCACCCCGAAGTAGGTCAGAAGGAAGATGACCCAGGCTGCCGGCATGTACAGGGATCCACCCATGGGGGCCGGACTGTAATGCGTCTGGTTGTGCAGCGCCATCGCCTCCCGCAGGGATTGGACCGCGGCCCCGGGATTCTCGAAGCAGGCCTGACCCGGGGCGAGCTGGCTCCGAGCGTTCGGCGGGGTTACGGTACGGGTGCCTACCCGCCCACACATGGCTGTCCGCCGGGATGGCGGGCCCCCACCGGTATTGCCGGCGCGACGGTACTCCCGGCCGGGCGGAGCGGGGGTGGTGCGGGTCGGCCGGGACTTCGGGTTGGTCCGGGATCTCGGGGAGCAAGGAGTAGCCAGCGATGAAACGGAAGGTCGCCACATCGATGCGGGCGGCTCTGCCGGCGGGCCTCGTTTCGGCGGCTGTGGCCGTTGCCGAGAACTGCCACGTCTGGGAGAAGGTCGAGATCGTTCTCACGGCTTCGGGGGAGTACGCCAATCCCTATACCGACGTGCAGTGCTGGGTCGATCTCCGGGGACCAGGCTTCGAGAAGCGGTGTTACGGTTTCTGGGACGGGGCGAAGACGTTCCGCGTGCGTGTCCTGGCGCCGGCCCCCGGGGCCTGGGCCTGGCGCAGCGGCTCTCGTCCCAGCGACCCCGGTCTGGCGGGCAGAGAGGGCCGTTTCGAGGCCGTGGCCTGGACCGAGGAGGAGAAGGCGGTCAGCGACTGCCGCCGAGGCATGGTCCGGGCATCGGACAACGGCCACGCCTTTGCCTGGGCCGACGGCACGCCGTTCTTCCTGCTGGGCGATACGTGGTGGTCGACCCCGACGTTCCGGTTTCCCTGGCGCGACGACGACCGGTGCCGCCCGCCGGGTCCGCAGGCAGGTTTCCAGGACCATGTCGCGTTTCGGCAGGCGCAGGGGTACAACTGCATCGCGATGATCGCCGGGTTTCCTCACTGGCATAACGACGGCAGGGCGGCACACCTGCAGGCGCCCGACGGGACCGTCATCCGGGCCGCCTGGCCGCAGGCAGGTACGGACAGCGCCGAGAGCATGACGGACGAACTGGGCAACCGCCCGTTTCTGTTCCCGGGCCGCGTTCCCGGTTTCGAGGCTGTCGTCCCCGATCTGGAGCGGATCAACCCCGACTACTTCCGTTCCCTGGACCGCAAGGTTGACCATCTGAACAGCCAGGGGATGGTGCCGTTCATCGAGGTGGCGCGGCGGGATATCGGTCAAGTCTGGAGGAAGCACTATCCGTGGCCCGAATCCTATACCCGTTACATCCAGTATGTCTGGAGCCGGTACCAGGCGAACATCTGCCTGTTCAGCCCGATTCACTTCGACACGCCGGCCAAGAGCATCCCCGTCGACGAATGGAACCGTGCGGCCAACGGTGTGGTGGACCGCTATGGGCCGCCCCCCTTCGGCACGCCCTGCGGCACCAACGCCAATCCCTCGTCCCTCGTGAACTGGGGCCATACCGACAAGGCACGCTGGCTCACCTTCCACCAGATCGGCAACCGCCGGACCCACGACTGCTATGCGCACCTGACCCGCATCTTCCGGACCGATCCGCCCGTGCCCGCCATCAACGGCGAACCCTACTACGACGGCATGGAGGATGCTTCCCCAGGCTCGGACCTGGCCGCCCTCTACTGCCGCTCGGCTATGTACGGCAGTGTCCTGAGCGGCGGACTGGGCGGCCACATCTACGGTGCCGGCGGCTGGCGGGTGGGAGAAAGGGCATTGTGGAGCGGAGAAGTGGAATCCGCCTCCAGATTCCCCGTCTGGAAGGCCCTCCGTTGGCCGTCAGGAGAGCAGATGCGCCACCTGAAGGCCTTCGTCCTCTCGGAAGGCGCGCGCTACCAGGAGCTGATCCCGGCCGACGACCTGCTGACGCCAAACCGGTCCGGCAAGCCCGACGGCCTTGCCGGTTGGGCCTATTGCGCGGCGACCGGGGATCGCGCCCTGGTCCTGGCGTACTTCGAGAAGGGCTGTCCCGCCGCCGCAATTCGGGGGTTTCGGCCCGGATGTTCCTATCGTATGCAGTGGTTCGACCCGCGAACGGGGACTTGGCTTGCTGCCGGCGAAGGGGGAGTGTCCGAGGCAGACGCGCAGGGCTGTATCGGGCTGCCGTCGTTTCCCGGCGGCGGCACGTTGTCGTCGGAGGATTGGGCTCTGAAGCTGACCGCACAGCCGTAACGCTCCCCAGCCTTCTTTCCGTCCGCGGGCCCCAGCCTGGACGACTCACCGCGAACCACGCGAAGGACACGAGTCAATTCGTTCCGAACAGATTGCAGCACGAATCCCGGCGCCGGCAGGAGTGACCCCCGCAACCCTCCAGCACATACCGGCCGCCCTCCTGGAGTCCGCGATGCCCGGCCGGCTCCCGGCGGCGGCCAGGATCACGTCGAGGTGTTGGGTGGGCAGCCGCGAGCAGAGGCACAGGATGTCCGGTTGTTCTCCTGCCGCCTGTCTCTTCGGCAGTCTGTGCAGCGCCTGCGTCTTCGGGCCCAGGCTGCGCCCGCCGTCGAGTTGGCCGATGCGGATGCGGTCGTTCATGGTCCCTTTGCCAAGTCCTGCCAGGAGAAGACGGCGCCCAGGTCCCGCCGCGCCGATGAGCAACGGCACCATGGGGCCTTGGCACCGGTTTGGCTAAACAGACTGCCCCCGCAGCGGTAATGCCTCAGTGAAACTCGCGAGTGGCTCGGGGCGAGGCTCCGCCGAGCCGCATCCCCTGGAGGGCGAGGCTCCGCCGAGCCGCATCCCCTGGAGGGCGAGGCTCCGCCGAGCCGCA
>JAFGRS010000416.1 GCA_016935045.1 Lentisphaeria bacterium
GCCCGCGGCCCTGGCCTCCCCCGCGGCCGGCCCCACCCATGCCTACTCCCCACCCCGCGACCTCGAGGAATGGACGCACTTCATGCGCCGCATCGTCGAACACTGCAACGTCGAGCGCGACCTCGGCATCCGCTACTGGGTCACCATGCTCAACGAGGCGGATATCCCCGTCCGACGCGGCCAGGCACAGTGGGACTCCCTCTACGACCTGTACGAACGCACCACCCGCCTGGTCAAGGCCATCGACCCCAACCTCAAGGTCGGCGGGCCCGCAACCTGCGGCCCCCTGCCCGGCACGCAGGAGGAGGACATCCGCAGCTACCTCCGCTTCTGTCGGGCCAGGGACCTGCCCCCGGATTTCCTCTGCTTCCACGCCTACGGACGGCCCCACCCCAGGGAGTACGAGGACGCCATCCTCGCCGTCCGCCGCGTCGTCGCCGAGGAGTGGCCGGGACTGCGGCCCGAGCTGTTCCTCGACGAGTGGAACCTGTGGGGGAAAGGCTACCGCCAGAACAGCGAGTACGCGGCGGCCTACCTTGCCGCCGCCGTGCATTACCAGATCCGGGCCGGGCTCAGCCGTTCCTGCATCGTCAGCTTCAACTCCCACCTCTCCGATACGGAAATGGCGGAAACCGGAAGGACCTTCCAGGGTCCCTTCCGCAAGGGCGACGCCCCCGGAGCGGCACGATTCCACCCCGAGACGGTCGAAATCGAGGGCAAGCCCCGACGCTGCCTCTACACCCACTCGATCCCGGGAAAGGGCACCATCGTCCCCTACACCTTCGGACGCTTCCAGGTCGCCCTGCCCCGCGAAGGCTGCATACTGCGCACCGGGACCGCCCTCGCCCTGGACTACCCCGACGCGGACGGCTGCGGCATGAGCATCGTCCTCCGCGAGAACGACCGGGAGACCCTTCTCCTGACGACCCACGCCCGCGCCCCGCGCTGGGAGGAGCACGAGGTGGACCTGTCCCGTTTCTCCGGTCGCGCGGTGGCCATCGAGTTCCGCACGGATTGCGGACGCGCGGGGGATACCCGTGCGGATCACGGCCTCTGGGGTTCCCCGGTGCTGGCGGGGGGGGACGAGACCGTGTTCGACTTCTGCGTTGCCGTGGCGGAGGCCACGACGGGCTACGTCAGCGCCCCGGGCGGCTGGCACGAGCGTGAGCCCACGCTGCCGCTGATCAAGGGTGACGTGGTTACCCCGGCGTTTTTCACCTACGTCCTCCTCGACCAGCTCCGCGGCGAGCGTCTGCCGGTTCACATCGAGGGGGCTGACGGCATCCACGCCGGCGATACGGACGGCGCCCTGGCCTGCAGGGATGGCGCCAAGGTGCGGGTGCTGCTCTGGCACTTCGATGCCGCCCTGGCCGAGTTCGCCAATGTCCTCGCCCCGGCCGCCGTCGGCCCGGAGTGCCGGATCGAGCTGCAACTCGCGGGCCTCGGCGCGGAACGGTGCCGCCTCAGCCAACGCCTCGTCGATGCCGAACACAGCAATGTGTACACCGATGCCGTGCGCAAACCCCCCGCGGAACGACGCGCCCCCGAGAACCTCGACGACGACGCCGTCGAGGTGGTCGACGACCGTTCGGTGACGACCCCCGGCGGCCGCATCACCCTGCCCCTGCGCCTGCGCAACCTCTCCGTCACCCTGCTCGAAATGGAGCCGGAGTAGGCCCCCATCCCGATGGACCGGCCGCGGCCCCGCGGCCACATCTTTCCCCCATCCGGCTGGACCGGCCGCGGCCTCGCGTCCACATCTTTCCCCCATCCCGCTGGAGCGGCCGCGGCCCGACGGGATCACTCTTCGAGGCAGGGCTGGACTTCGATGCCGTTGATCAGGATCTCCGTGCCCTCCAGAGCAGGTTCCCGGGTGCCCTCACCCCGGTCTGTGATCCGCAGTCGTGCCGATGGTCCCCGGGCCCGGAAGCGCAGGCAGTGGTACTCCATCCACACCGTTCCCGGGCCCGGCGAAACGCCCGAGCGCAAGGCCGTGGGATACGACTCCCGGATGGCGCCCGGCAGCATCTCGGCGCCGGAAACCGTGATCGTGGCCCCCGTGAGATCGCGGTCCGGCGGCATCCCCACCAAGGCCCCGCACTCCGCCGCCAGCATCCGAACCGAGTAGACGCGGCCTTCCGCCAGATCGACGATATCCTGTTCGAGACGGTTCGCGCCCGCGGCGGTAA
Organism: Lentisphaeria bacterium; assembly: GCA_016935045.1. Lineage (GTDB taxonomy): Bacteria > Verrucomicrobiota > Lentisphaeria > Oligosphaerales > JAFGRS01 > JAFGRS01. The sequence goes on from JAFGRS010000416.1 coordinate 2,190, forward strand.
CACGCAGAAGCACCGCGGTGTCGCCCCGCGGTGAGGGCGCCTGACGTCCCTGCACGAGGCCGAGACCGGGAACCTCGATGGGGCAGATGCTGTCGTGGCCGGCGGCGGTCACCGTCCAGCCCTCGAGGCCCTGTTCGAAGTCGGGGTTGTCGAGGTGCGTCGTGGTATACGGGTCCGCGGCCAGCCTCTCGGTGCTGCCCTCGATGGCGTAGTGCCGCAGCAGCCTTCCCAGCCGGCGGAGCGTCTCGGAGTCTGCCCGCGAGAGATGGGACATTTCCACCCCGTAGAGGCCGAAGAAGAGGGGGTCCACGGCCAGGGCATGCATCTGGGCATCGAGATGGACGCCGAAATCGGTTCCGGGACAGGTGTTGGCCATGGCGGGAGGCGTCATCGCCGCACTCAGCGCGATGACGGCGCGGCGCAGGCTCCCGGGAAGGGCCTCCTCCCAGTTCTGGCAGCGCGCCACAAGACCCGTTTGGATCGCCTGCATGCCCTCTGCCTCGGTCGGGCCCTCCGAGACCGGGCAGTCGAGAGCGAAGGGCCAGCCGCAATCCCGCAGGCAACGCAGAAACAGGGCCGCCCCCGGCGCCTCCGGGGACGCGGCAACGAGAGGAAGGAGCATCCGGCCTCGGAAAGGCTCCTCGTCCGCGAGCTGACGGGCACTGCCCGCCAAGGCGATGTAGGCTGATTCCACAGGTCCTTCCGCGAGCCCTTCGACCCGGATGCCTCCGGCCAGGGGATGGCTGTAGCCCTGGGCGCCGCGCGACCAGGCCATGGCCTGGTCGGGGGTCAGACCCGCCGTTGCCCATCGAGCCGGCAGCGCGGCCGGACTCACCCACGTCTTGCCCGCCTCGCTGACTTCGCGCATGGCAGCGGCAGAGCCGGTCCCGTCTCCCGCCACCACGTTGCAGTGGGGCAGCAGGGCCTGGCGGATGCGTTCCCATGTGTGCGGCCCGAGGGAGGGGATGGCGGTCCGGATCTCCGGCCCGGCGCAGACCAGCGCCGGCACGGAGCGGACGGTGATGGCATCGGGCGTGCCCTGCACCCACAGCCGGTGCCGTCCGGCGGGGAGCCGGCACATGCCCTCGGACGGGCCATCGACGTCGAGCGTGTTCGCGATGTCGCGGCGGTCGTCGTCCACCCGCAGCAGTCCCCTTCCCCGCAGGCGGAAGAAGCACCATCCGTCCCGCGGGGTCACGAACCAGGTCTCGGCCACGGTTCGACAAGCCTCTCCCTCGAGTCTCAGCAACTCGGTGACCAGGTTGTTCAGCACCCGCAGCCGGCGGTCGTCTCCGGGCAGGACGAGGGCCATGGTCTCGGCTGTTGCCTGGTCAGCGCCCGCCGCGTCCCGCCAGACGGCCCGCAGGGCGTAGGCATCGGCTTCCAGGCCGTCCGTGGGCAGCAGGATGGTGCTCCGGCGGCGTGGGGATGGGATCGTCTCATACCACATCTCACGCCCCGTGGACCGGTCCTGCAAGGCCAGCTCCAGCCGTCCCGCGGCCAGGGTGTCGGGAGGGATCGCGGCCAGGACCGTGATCGTCAGCAGGCGGTTGCGGCGGGCCGCGGTTTCACGCGTCCAGGGATTCGCCACCTCGACCGCGAGGGGTTCGCACCACGCCGACGGAGCAAGCCGCAGGACGCCAGGATGTTCCGTACCCTCCCCGGGCCCCCCAACCAGGCACGCATGCACCAAGGGCACCGCCGCGGGCACGAGCACGGTGGACGCGCGCCCCGCCAGCGCCGCCAGGGGGACCTCCCCCGCCAGCGCCGCGACTCGGGAATTCCCCGGCAGGGCAAACTGCCGCTGGGAAAGGGCCGCGCCGCGATCGTCCAGCAGCCGTAGGGTAACCTGACGCGGTTCCTTGGACCCGTTGGCCAGGTCGGCGCACAACACCCCCCGAGGCGGAACTGTGCCCGGCAGCCACGCCAGGTACAGCTCGTCCCCGACGGGACCGCCCTCGGCCTCGGCTAGAGGAAGCGCGTCCGTGACGCGCCACGACACTGCGCTCGTCTCCTGAGCGGCCACAGGCGTACCCACGGCCCAGGCCAGCATGCCTGCCAGGCAGCAGAGCCCCATCGCCGCCGCCGTGCCGCGCTGTCCAGGGAGCAACTGCCGGGCATGGCTCGGTAAGGGCCCCATCCCGGAGTGCCGCTTCGAGTGCAAACCTCCCGGTGAACCGCAGTTCCGGGCAGGCGCGCGGCTCACGGGGGGCCTCCGTGTTCCGGGCCCGCCGGCCGCCAGGTCCCGTCGAGCCACTCGGGTCCGAGATCGGTGAGGGCGTAGGGCGGGCCCTCGAAGGAGACTTTGACGACGGGCGCGAGGGGATCCGGGGGCTCGGAGGGGAGCCCCCCGATGCGCCAGCGCCCATTGGGAATGGCGTCCACCTGCAGCGCCTCCCCCGTCGTCAGCAGGGATGCCGACACCACCCGCGGCCCGATCTTCGAGAGGATCAGCTCCTCGCCGGGATAGTAGAAGAGGCTCAGGTAGCCCACGGAACCGCGACACGTCCACATGCCGTAATGGAACATGGGGCCCTGGACCCGCCCCCCGCGGGCCGGGTAGATGCGCGCCGGACAGGTCCCGTACACCGCTTCGCCATGGCGGCCCAGCCAACGGCCGATCCGGTCGAGGACCTCGCCTTCACGGGCATCGATGGCGCCGTCGGCCCGGGGACCCACGTTGAGAAGAAAGTTGCCGCCCAGACGCACGGCGTCGACCAGGTTGAAGAGCACCTCGCCGGGGGCCTTGTTGGCCATGCTGTGGCGCAGGTACCCCCATCCCGGCGCGTAGTTCACGGTCATGCAGGTCTCCCAGAGCCGTCCCCCCTCGGCCTCGACGCGCTGCTCGGGGGTCCCGAAGTCCTCCGGCAGGCCCGAGCGGTTGTTGATCAGGATCCCCGGCTGCAGTTCGCGGGCCATGGCATTGAGTTCGGCGGAACGCCAGAACTCCGCCGCGGGGACCTGCAGGGCCTTGCCGCCCCACATGCCGTGGGCGGCACTGCCGGGCAACGACGGGGCGTCGTACCACAGGATGTCGATCTTCCCATAGCGGGTCATCAGCTCCCGGACCTGGGTGTGGACTTCGGCCACCATCCGCGGCAATTCGTCGGCGTAGGTCACCGGGTCCCAATGGCAGCGCCAGCGCCAGTTCAGCAACGAATAGTAGAAGCCGATCCGCAGGCCCGCGGCTCGCAGTGCCTCGACATACTCCCGCACCAGGTCCCTGCCCGGACCGGTCCGCGCCGCGGTGAACCCGTGCGTGGCGGTGTCGAAAAGGCAGTACCCATCGTGGTGCCGCGTGGTCAGGACCACATACCGAGCCCCGCCTGCAACCGCGCGCGACGCCAGCCTTCGGGCCCAGTCGCCGCGGGGACGGAACTGCTGCGCCAGGGGCTCGAATTCCCGCAGGGGCATCAGGTCCCTTGCCATGATCTGCTCGCCCCGGCCAAGGACGGCGTAGCAGCCCCAGTGCACGAACAGCCCGAAGCGGGCCTCCTCAAACCAGGTCCGCCGGCATGCTTCCTGCTCACTGTTTTCCGCCATCGTGACACTCCGTGCAAGTAATTGCTCCATAACCAGACGCTATGGCCACAGAATTCGGTTGGATGTATCCAGAGTGGCGCAGGCGTCCCGCCTGCGCTGCCGGAACGACAGGCGGGACGCCTGTTCCACACTCCAAATCCAACCGAGTTCTGTGGCCATAGATCAGACGTCTCGGAAACGCTACACATCTCATTGCGCTGCAAGGACCATGGACAATGGACCATGGACCATGGACTGATCCCGAGTGCGGGAGCCGTTTGGCCGTGCTTGGATGGTTGAACGGCAAGTGAACGTACCGGCAAAACGGCGGTCGCCGTGTGGAACAGGCCCATCGGCGCCGCGAATCTGCCCATGGCCCGCGGTTCCGGGCACGGCCGAACCAAGGAGTGTTGCGTCGCATGCCGGAAGGAGGCGGGCATTCCGGCAGCTTTCATCGCCCTGCTCGCATCCACGCCGGCCATCACGCTGGGCAAGTGCTTGACGTCTCTGGCTTGAAAAGGTCCATTGTCCATGGTCCATTGTCCATGGTCCCC
>JAFGRS010000417.1 GCA_016935045.1 Lentisphaeria bacterium
AGGGGATGGGGATGCGGCTCCGCGGAGCGTCGCCCTCCAGGGGATGGGGATGCGGCTCCGCGGAGCGTCGCCCTCCAGGGGATGGGGCGAGCGCGGATGGGAGGGAGGGAGGAAGAACATGGACGGAATGGACGAGATGGACGAGATGGACGGGATGGACGGGATGGGGCCTCGTACGGCAGAGGTGAAGGGGGCCTGTCCATTGCGTCCAGAGGGTCCATCCCGTCCATCTCCCCTCGCGCCGCACGGTCCCCGGGCGGCATGGCCCCCGACCCTGCCCCGAAATGCATGCCCGCGAGGACGCGGGCGCTCCAGTCAAAGGCATGCCCGCGAGGACGCGGGCGCTCCAGCACGCCGTACGGGCACGCCAGGGCTGCCCCTCAGCGGCGCTTGACCCGCTTCCAACCTCCCTCGTCCTCGTCCTCCCAGGCTCCGTCCTCGTCCTCGTCCTCCCACTCTTCGTCCTCGTCCTCCCACTCCTCGTCCTCGTCCTCGTCCTCGTCATTCCCCTCGCCCACGGGCGAGAAATCCGACACGATGAAGGCCTCGTTGCCGTACTCGTCTTCGCTGAGCGAGCCGGTCGCCTCCACCTCCTCGTCCATGTACTTCATCAGGCGCTTCACCATATGGCGTTCCGTCACCACGTACTCCGTCTCGTCGTGAGCGTAGATCGTCACCGCCGTCACTTCGTCCCGAACGTCCCACTCCGACGGAGCCACTACCCCGCGAACCGTGATCAGTTCCTTGTCCTTCTCCGGCCGGCTCATCATCACCGCACTCCTCATGCTGCATCCCGTACCCTGAGGCCACCTGGACCACCCGAAGGCCCATTCGTAGGGGCAATAGCAGACGACATGCCAAAGCCCCCCCGAAAACGACGACCACAGCCGACGGACAACCGCCGCACCCAAGACCTCGCCATGGCTGCGCCGTGCCAAGCCCCCGGATCCCGATGGAACCACCGCGGGAAAGGGTGTTCTGCCCGCACGTGCCGGAGAGTCCCGGGACCACCCACCATGGTGCTATGCCGCCGGACACCGGAAACGGGAGTTCCCCTCACCAGCCCCGGAATCGGAATAGGGACTTCGCATTCGCCCCCCCTGCCAGCCCCGAGGAAGCCCGGAACTGTCGCCATGCCACAACCAGCCCACGACCGGGGGTCATTTCGGAAGCACCACTTCCGATCTGAACGATTCCGCCGCCCCCCTTCCCGCGCCCTTCCGCATCGATCCCCCGGGGGTCAGGTCCCGTAGTCCCCGCCGGGCTCTCGGAACAACTGCTTTTGTATGTTATGTTTTCTAAGTATATTATGGAGTTGCCTGGGGGTGATGCCGCAGGCTTCGGCGGTTCGGTCGATGCGGCCGCGGCACTGTCTCAGTCGGCTGGTCAGGTAGGCGCGTTCGAAGGCTTCGATGGCAGCGCGTCTGCCCTGGGCCAGGGTCTGTTCTGCGGCGCCGGGGCCGTGGATGGCTTCCGCCAGTTGGGGCGCCGCGACTTCGGCGGGCAGCCCTTCGAGCGTCAGGGTTGTGCCGGCTTCGAGGATAAAAGCGCGTTCGACCACATTCTCAAGTTCGCGCACGTTTCCGGGCCAGTCGTAGCGGCAGAGGGCGTCCATCACCTCCCGGCGCACAGCCCGGATGTGTTTGCGGTTCTCGCCGTTGAGGACCTTGAGGAACCCCCGGAGCAACCCGGGGATGTCCTCCCGGCGCTGCCGCAGCGGCGGGATCTCGATGGGGAAGACATTGAGGCGGAAGTAGAGGTCCTGGCGGAAGGCCCCCTGTTCGCAGAGTCGCCGCAGGTCGGTGTTCGAGGCCGCGATCACGCGCACGTCGACGGCGAGGCTCTCGTTGCCGCCCACGCGTTGGAACTGCCGTTCCTGGAGCACCTGCAGCAGCCGGATCTGGGCCGCCTTCGAGAGTGTGCCCACCTCGTCCAGGAAGATGGTGCCGCCGTGGGCCGCCTCGAAACGGCCCGAACGGCGCTGATACGCTCCCGTGAAGGCCCCCTTCTCATGCCCGAACAGCTCGCTCTCGATCAGGGGGTCCGGAATCGCGCCGCAGTGCACGCTGACGAACTGGCGCCTGGATCGATTGCTGAGACCGTGAATCGTGCGCGCCAGGACCCCCTTGCCGGTGCCCGTTTCCCCGCTGAGCAGGACCGTGGTGCGCGTCTGCGCCACCAGTCGGGCACGGCGCAAAACCTCGTGCATCAGCGGCGACCGCACCGCCTCGAAGCGGATTTCCCCGTTGCTGTGCGAACGTGAACCCAAGGCTCGATCCATCCACGCGGTGGCCGCCTGGCCGCGGTTGAGCCTGCCGACGACTGCCACCGGCCTGCCTGCCACTCCCCGGGGACGCCGGCGCCGGGGCGCAGCGGGCGAATGCCTCAACCCGCGAGGGCGGCAGCCACCTCCTGCAGAAACAACCCGTCGACGAAACGTCCCGGGGCTCCCTCGTGCCAGCCCCGGACAAAAGCGCCGTCGCCCACCTGGACGAAGGGGATGGCCGTGCGTCCCGTGGCCTCTTCCAGGCGCTTGGCCGCGGCAGGGTCGCGGTCGATGTCGATCTCCACGAACGCCACGCCCTGCTTCTGGAGGAAGCGCTTGAGGCGGTGGCAGTCCGGACACCATGCCGTCGAATACACCACCAGTTCGTGCCGCTTCAGATCATCCCACGTCATCCCGGAATTCTCCCTGTGCAGGACACCATGCCCGATGCGGACCCTCAGGGCCCGCGCGGGAATCACTTCCCATTTTGCTGCGGCCAATCCCGGTTCCTGGCAAGGCGCGAGCGCAGCGGGCATACCCGCAGTGGTACGTCCCGAGCGAGCAACGCCGCCAGGGAGCGGG
>JAFGRS010000418.1 GCA_016935045.1 Lentisphaeria bacterium
AGGTCGGCCACCATGGCGGCCACCTGTTCCGCGGCAGCCAGGGACAGCTCGCCGTAGATGGGCAGACAAAGCACCTCCCGGGCCATGCGGGAAGCCACCGGGAGAGAGTCTGGCCGGGCCCCGGCGCAGTTCCTGTAGGTTGGGAACTCGGAGATGAGGGGGTAGAAGTACCTCCGTCCATGAATACCGGCCTCTTTCAGCCGACCATAGAGCGCATCCCGGTCCATCCCATAGGCCGATTGCTCGATGAAGATCGGGAAGTAGCCATGGTTGCGGGTCACCCCCATGGGCTCGGGCATCAGGCGAACACCGGGAACGCCCTCGAGCCGGCGCCGGTACAGCTCCGCAACCGCCCGGCGCCTGGCAACTTCCTCCCCCACATGCCGGAGTTGAAGAAGCCCCAGCGCCGCCTGCAACTCGTTCATCTTCCCATTGGTGCCCGGCCCCACCACCGTCACCTCGTCGGCAAAACCGAAGTTCTTGAGGAAATCGATCCGCTGTTTCAGCTTGGGATCGTCGGTCACCAGGGCACCCCCCTCCGCGGTCTGGAACACCTTCGTCGCATGGAAACTGAGCATGGACAGGTCCCCGAAGCGCACGATCGGGACCCCGTCGACGTGAACCCCGAATGCGTGCGCGGCATCATAGAAGAGCCGCAGACCATGGGTCTCGGCAATGTGCTGTAACGCGCCGGTTCGGCAGGGATTGCCGTAGACGTGAACAGGAAGGATGGCGGTGGTCCGCGGCGTGATCAGCGACTCCACACGGTCGGGATCCAGGGTGCAGGTCTCGGCCTCGATATCGCAGAACACCGGCCGGCAGCGATTCCAGTAGATGGCGTGCGTCGTGGCCACGAAGGAATAGGGCGTGGTGATGACCTCACCGGTGACGCGCAGGGCCTGCAGGCCGACTTCGAGAGCCATTGTGCCATTGCAGAAGAGCGAGAGATAGGGCACACCCAGGTACTCGGCCAGGGCAGCCTCGAACAGGTCATGGTAATGCCCCTTGTTGGTCAGCCAGCGCCGATCCCAGATGTCGGCCAGCAGCTTGACGTATTCTTCCAGTGGCGGCAATGAGGGCCGGGTGACCGTCACTCCCTCCGCACAGCCTCGGCGCTCGGCGACCCCCTGCCCGGAAGGACGACGTCCCGATGACCCGTTCCTGGACATGCTTACCCCTCGGTCTTGCCCGCACCATCCACCATCGCCAGTCCCGCGAACTCGGGACTGGAGGCCAGTAACTCCCCATAGGTTCCCTGCGCGACCACCTGCCCATGATGCACAAGGAAGATGCAGTCGCAACGCATGACCGTCGTCAACCGGTGCGCGATCATGATCAGGGTGCGCTCGCCCTTGAGACGCTCGACCGCATCCACCACGGCCCGTTCCGTGGCCGTGTCCAAAGCCGATGTCCCTTCGTCCATGATGAGAACGTCCGGATTGTGATAGAGGGCCCGGGCAATCGCCACCCGCTGGCGCTGGCCGCCGGATAGCCGCGTGCCCCGCTCGCCGAGGTGAGTGTGCAAGCCGTCGGGAAGAGCTGCCACCGTGTCTTCGAGCTGGGCTGCCCGGAGCGCCTCCGACAGGGCCCTGCCGTCCACTTCGTCCTCCGGAATTCCGAGGGCGACGTTGGCGGTTAGAGTCGCGTCCAGAATCGCAACCGCCTGCGGAATGTAGCCGATGCGCGACTGCCAGGCACGAAGGTCCCGGGCAATGTCTTGACCGTCCACCAGGACCCTGCCCTGCCGCGGGACCAACAGCCCGGCGGCAATGTCGGCCAGGGTGCTCTTACCCGAACCCGTGGGCCCCACAAACGCCACACTGCTGCCCCGCGGAATCCGCAGAGAGACCCCACGAACCACGTCGGGCAAATCGTCCCCATACCGAAACGATACCCCGTCCAGCACAATGGCATCCTGAAACCGCAACCGTGCCGGAACACTCCGGGATGCTGTCTCCCGCGCCTGCCGGCCGTGCCGTTCGAGCAGCATCAGGTCATCGTACACCGCATCGACGGACACCAGTCCGTAGCGAACCTGCGTCAGGCTGCTGACGAATTCTGTGGCACACCCCTTCAGCCGTGCCAGGGCAACCGTAAAGAGCGCCAGGGTCGGCATCAGGGCATGCAGGTCGCCCTGCGTGCGGATCATCGCCACGGCGGCAATCAGCAGCCCCGCCACCACGATCAGTTCCAGGACCGGCCACGTCGAGCGGCGTACCGTGTCGCGGTATTGCTGGGGACGGGCGACCTGCTCGGCATGGCCGTGGTGGACCGCCAGGAAGGCGTCTTCGCGGCCCAGGATGCGAATCTCGCGCAGGACCGAGAGCGCCTCGTTCACGGCCTGGTACTGCGCCCCCCTGGCCCTGTGCTCCTGCGTGCCATAGTCGCTCATGCGTTTGCTGACGACGTGCAGAAAGGAAAGCCCTCCGAGACCCAGGAAAACGAGCGTAAAGAGCCCGATCGAGGGATCCGTCCAGAGCACCAGGGCGACGATGGCGGTCATGACGATGCCCTGGCGCAAAACGACGAGCAGGGGACTGAGCACTTCAGCGGCGACACGTTCGACCTCGCCGGTGGCATTGCGAAGGAGGTAGGCGGAATTGTGCGTCAGGTGGTAGGTATAGGGCGCCCGGAGATAGGCGTCGAACAGCCGGTGGGAGAGTTCGACCTGACGGTTCCGCACCACGCGGTCCTGGATGTAATAGCTGACGACCATGTAGAATGTGCGCAGGAAGAAGAGGAGAATGAGCAGGGCGCTGCCCCAGGTGATAAGGTCCGCTGCCGAGTCGATGCCGAAGGCCCGAAGGCGCTGTTCGAGGGTCGGGTATCGGTCGACCAGGTCCGGCCGCCCGACCACGGCCACGAAGGCCGGAACCGCGCCGAGGCCGATCAGTTCGAGCACGGCTCCGCCGAGCATCAGCAGCACGATCAGCCCGAAGCGGAACCAGTCCGACGGGCCAAAGAGCAACAGCAGCTTGCGCAGTCTCAGCATGCGGGGGGTCGTTCCGGGCGCATCGGGCCACTCAGGATTGTCTGCATTCCCGAAATCCGTGCCCGCGAGGCCGCGGGCGGTCCAGACAACGTTGGGACGATCAGTACGTCCGCCGCCGCAGGGCTCTCCATGCCGGCATCCCCGCGCGGCACAAGTGCAGAGGCAGGAAGGCGGCACACAGTGCCGTGACGCTTGGGCGCGTGGGGGTGAACAGGGCCGGGATCAGGAGGGTCTGGCAGGCACACGAGATGACCGTGGCGGCGGCCGCGCCGGTGATGCCCACGCTGGGGATCAGCACGGCGTTGAGGACGACGTTGAGGGCGCAGGCCGAGCCGCAGAACACCATGGCGTATCGCTGCAGACCCTCCGCCACGATCCACTTGCCCCGGGCAATGCCCTGGAACACGAAGACCCCCGCCCAGATGTACCAGGCCAACACCGGCGCCGCGGGAGCGTACTCCTTGCCGTAGAGCAGCGCGATCACCCAGGGGGCAAGGAAGGTCGTGGGGATGGCGATGCCCAGCCCCAGCCAGGTCATCACCTCGTACAGGAGCTGCAGCCGGCGACGATACACGTCCGGCCCCTCGCGCCGGGCCGCCAGGATCGCGGCAAACAGGGAGGCGGCAAGAACCGACGGAACGAAGTACCACGCCTCGCTCAGGCGAACCGCCACGGCATAGACCCCAACCGCATCCTCATCGAGATAGTGCCGGATCATCACCTGGTCAATGCGCATGTACACCAGGATGAACACCCCCGTCAGCATCAACGGCCAGCCATCCCTGGCCAACGCTTCCGCCCGCTGCCGCCGGAACCGCCAGCGCCACACCCCTCCGGCACGGCCGAAAAACACCACCAGACCCGCCAGCAGCAGCGCCGCCTCGAGGGCCCGGATCGCCGCGAAACACACCACCGACCGCCGCGTCACGATCGCCGCCCACACGGCCCCCGCGGAAACCAGCACGGCAACGACCTGCGCCAGAGAGGAATACCGGGCCTGAACCCGGGCCTCGTAGAAACGCTCCAGGTTCTGCGCCGCGTGGAGAAACACGTACGACAGGGAGACCAGCAGCATCAACCCAAGGGTCTCGGCCGACGCCCCCAACAACACCGCAACCGGAAGCACCAGAAGAACCATCAGCAGCGTGCCGGCCAGGCGCAGCGCCGTCGCCGAACCGAGAAGCTCCCCGGTCTCCCGGCCGTCCCGAGCGTTGACCAGCTCGCGTACCAGAATGTCGTTCAGACCCAGAGTGCCCAGGGCCGAAAACAGCATCACGAAGCTGATGGCGTAGCTCAGCCGGCCATACAGCTCCCGGCCCAGGTAACGGGCCGTGAACACACTGACGGCAAAGGCGGCGCCAAGACGCAGGATCCGGGACCCCATCATCCAGGCGGTGTTGCCGACAAAGCGGTTTGCGGTCATCCCCGTTCCCTGTCACCCGCAGCGGTGAAAAGGCTCCGCGCGGCCGCCGCGGCCCGCCCTTCGGGCGGTCTCGGACAGAGCCCGGGATTCCGGCTGAAGCCGGTACTACGAGCCTACTTGGCAGCGCGTTTCCAGGTTCGTCGTCCCGCTTTCAGGCGGTCTCGGACAGGGGGGCCCGGGATTCCGGCTGATGTGCCAGCCAGCGGGCTGCCTCGTCGAGGCTCGATGCCACCGCGTCGGGCGCCGCGTCCCCTGCGTCGCCGTAGCCGGTGGTCACCAAGATCGTGCGCAGTCCGCACGCCTTCCCCTGCTCGATGTCGCAGGCCTTGTCGCCGATGACGACGCTGCGCCGGAGATCCCAGCCAGCATCCCGGCACGCCTGCTCGATCAGCCCCGGCGCGGGCTTGCGACAACGACAGCCCTCCTCGGGACGGTGCGGACACCAGTAGATGCCGTCCAGCCGTACCCCCTCGGCGGCCAGCAATTCCCGCAAGCGACCGTGCACCGCCTCGACGTCGGCGGCGCGGAAATACCCCCGCCCGACACCGGACTGGTTGGTGACGACCACCAGGGCATACCCCAACTCCCGCAGCCGCCGCAGTCCCGCCGGTACGCCGGGAAGCAACTCGACTCCCGCCGGATCGGCAAGGTAGTTCTTCTCGACAATCAGGGTCCCGTCCCGGTCCAGAAACGCACAGGGCAATGGGGCCATGACAGTCCTTCTCTCGCGTCCACCAGCCGACGGATACGCTTGTACGCGGCACGGCCCTCCGGGCCGCATGCCCGGGGAACTCCGGCCGTCGGGGACCGCCGGCCCTACTGCCGTCTGTACGCGGCACGGCCCTCCGTGCCGTGACGCCGGGTCAGAGTCCCCGGAAACAGAGGTAGAACTGGCAGCAGGCCCCGTAGTCCTTCTGGGGCAGACCGTCGTGTACCTGGACCACGCCCACCCAGGGGTCCGACCGCAGTCGATGGGTACTGAAATTGAGGGCCGTCAACGCCTGTCCATACATGCTTCCGGTGTCGATGTTGATGGCGGCAACGTCCCGCAGATGGGCGCCGAAGTCCAAACCCCTGCCGTTGCGCGTCACCGACACGGACTTGCCCTCGGGAAAGACAACGAACGGCAGGCCCGATTCGGGCTTGAAACGGCCCAGCCGGCCCGGATGGATCTGCTCCAGCATCACCGTGGGAGTGTGCCCGTGCACGTGGAGGAAAGCCCCGTAGCAGGTCCGTGGCAGATCCCTGTTCCAGATGTGATAGTCCTTCATCCACAGGGGATAGCGCTGGCACAGCGCCTGGAACTCCCGCCGCGTCCGGCAGATGAGCTGTTCCTCGATGGGGATGTCGCGGTCGCGGGTGTCGTCCGGTTCGGCGCCGTCCGACCTGCGGTACAGGGAGGCATGGGTGAAGGCCAGACGGAGGTGTTCCCGGCCGATCCGCAACACCTCGGTGTGGGCATAGTGGAGACCGCGGAAGAAATCGAGGTACTTCGGCTCCAGACGCAGCTCCCCGGGGCTGAAGCTCACGGTGTCGCCGGCCTTCATCCACAGGCGCTGCAGGACCTGCCGGTTGTTCATGAAGGAACAGATCGTGGCCTGGGCACCATTGCCGCCGAACCAGGTGCGCGATACCTCTTCGTGGTCCGGCTCGCCGTTGAGGAAGTGCAGCAGCATGTCCTCGTGGTTCCCCGCCAGGCACACTACGGGCAGCTCCTGCGCCAGGTCCAGGATGGTGTCGATCACCTCCTTCGAGCACGGCCCATGGTCGATGTAGTCGCCCAGAAAGACCACAACCACGCGGCGTTCCCGGGTGCTCTCGATGCTCCGGATCGTGTTCAGAAGCATCTTCAGCGGGTCAAGCATGCCATGGATGTCACCCACGACCCAGACACTCGACTCGACACTCATGGCGCCACTTCCTCAACCGACCCAGCGGCAGCCACCGGCGCAAAGACCCAGTGCATGCGCGGATGCGGCACAACCCCCGGCGGCAGAAAACCCTCGCGCATCGGCCGCGCGGGATCGTAACAGCACACCACCACCGCGTCCACCCGCGGATCCCCCAGCCGTGACACCGGCTCCACGGGCAACCCCAGAAACGTCCCGTCTCCTTCACCGTCAAACACGTGAACCAGGCGCAACCCCGACTCTGCTACCCCCAGGTACACAATCTCCGCAACGTCCCCGGAACCCAGAAAAGCAACCGTACGCACCCCCTGCGAGGCAAGACCCTGGCACAGACGGGCACTCCGCCGACGCGCCTCACGGTAAAAGCGCAGCGAAAACTCCAGAAACTCCAGCGTCAGACGCGTCTTCTCCGCAATCCCCTGCGGCGTCAGAAAGTAGTCCCAACGACGGGCATGCACCACCCGAACGTGCAGCAGACCCTTGCCGATCATCCGCGTCAACAGCTGGTGCGCCAGCTTTAAACTCACACCCAGCTTGCGCGCGACACGCCGGTTGGTCAGACGACAGTCTTCCTCAACCGCGCGCAAAATGTCCAACTCGTACAGGGCGTGGGGATCGGGTACGGTCATCGCAATCTCGGCAGCGGGAGAACCCTGCGGAGCCGAACAACCCCGGCAAATGCCCCCCCCCGCGGGCACGCTCCGCCGGGTCGGTTATGCCACTACACAACCCCCGGCAACACCGGCCTACCGTTACCGGCGGTAACTATAGAGGAAGCAAGCCTGCGGTGCAACCCGGAATTGCAGGCGGAAGCACGCCGCGGGGACGACTGCCGTGCCAATCCAGGTAGGCGCCACGAGCCGAGTGGCGCAATGCCCCGGGCGAGTCGCGCTCGGCTCGCGCGACCTACCGCCGATGGCCGAAGTAGGCGCCACGAGC
>JAFGRS010000419.1 GCA_016935045.1 Lentisphaeria bacterium
CCGGGAGGCCTGGCGTCAGGATCGCCTCGGACACCTGTACCTCAACCACCCGCATCCCGGTGCGGCAGGCTTCGGTGGGGTCGCGCCGCAGGGAGCCCTGGCCGCCGCCGGGGATAGCGTGGTCGTGCCCAACGGCAGGGCCGTGCCCGCCGTGCTGCAGGCCGGCGACGGGGGCCTCCGGTACCTCCACCTTGCCGGGGCCGAAATGCACCAGGCGGACGGCAGCATCGGGCAGAAACAGGAGGGGGGCTCGACGGTGTGCACCGACGGCAAGATCCTCATCGTGCGCCGCGGCATCGCAACGACGCTGTACGACTATGCCTCGGGCGAGGCCTTTGTGCGTTGGGACGGCAGCCATCATCCCGTGCTCCGCAAGGGGGTGCTCTACCTTGGCGGAGCGGAGAGTGTGCGCGCCTTCCGGCTGGACCGGCTCGAACGCGTGACCTACGAGGCGAAGGGGAAGGACAAGAAGACGGGAGAAACCACCACCGTCAAGCGCAGCCGCTGGCAACTGCCCGAGGCCTGGAAGGTGGCGGCGGACGCCTCGGGAGACCTCATTCTCGCGGGCAAACACCTGTACGCCGCGGGAAAGGGGGCCATTGCCGTGATCGACACCGCGGCAAAGCCTCCGGCTGTGGTCCGGACGGTACCCGTCCAGGGAACCCTCTGCCGACTCCTGGCGGCGAACGATTGCCTGTACTCGGTTTCCCTCGAAGGGACCATCGCCTGCCTGGGACCCGGAATCGAGGCCGGATCCCCGCGCCTGGTCCCGGAGCAGCCGCCGGAGCCGACACCGGCCCGGATGGACCAGCACCCCTATGCGGAACTCGCGGCGTCCTGCCCCCGCAGGGATGGGTGGGTCCTCGCCTACGGCGACCTGACGGACCACGAGGCGGAAGCGCTCCTGACGGCCCCGCATCTCCGGCTCGTGTGCATTGCCGCCGGCCCGGCCCGGCTCGAAGGTCTGCGGGCCCATCTGCACGCCAGGGGGCTGTACGGGGTGCGGGCCACGGCACACCTGGGGGACCCGGAGGGGTTTGCCGCCCCGCCCCACATCGCCGCTCTTGTCCTCGCCAAGGGCGTGCCCGCGGCCGCCGACGCCGGTTGGATCGAGGCGTTGTTCGCCTCCGTTCGTCCCTATGACGGACGTCTGGTCGTCGAAGGCGACCCGGAGCGGATCCGCGGCCTCGCCGCGAATGCCAGCCTGCCCGGAGCAGTGGTCGAGGAGCATGCCGGCAGACTCTGGATCCGCCGCCAGGGGCCCCTGCCTGGGGCCGGACAATGGACACACCTCTACGCGAACAGCGCCAACACCGCCAAGAGCGACGACCGACTGGTGCGCGCCCCGCTGGGGCTCCTGTGGTTCGGCAGCAACTCCCACATGGATGTCCTGCCGCGCCATGCCCACGGTCCCCCGGAACTGGTCCTGGGCGGCCGGCTGTTCATCCAGGGGATCGACAGCCTCAGTGCACGGGACGTCTACACGGGCGCCGTGCTCTGGAAGCGGACCTTTTCCGACCTGGGGACCTCCGGCATCTACTACGACGACTCCTACAGGCCCGATCCCCTCGACCAGACCTACAACCAGCGTCACATCCCCGGAACCAACGCGCGGGGCACCAACCTCGTCGCCGCGCCCGACGCCCTCTACCTGGCCACACCGTCGGGATGCCTTCTCGTCGATCCCGCCACCGGCGCCACCCGGGAGACCTTCCCGCTGCCGCCCGCCACGGACGGCGCACCCCCGCCCGAGTGGGCCTACCTGAACGTCGCGGACCACGTCCTCCTGGGAGGCACCGGCTTCCAACGCTTCTCCGGCATGCTCGACGAGAAGCCCGGCATCCTGTGGGAAGACTACGACACGACCTCGAGCAGCGGCCTGGTCGCCATGGACCGTCACAACGGCGCCCTGCTCTGGCGTCGGGAGGCACGGCTGGGCTTCCGCCACAACGCGATCTGCGCGGCGAACGGGGTGCTGTTCTGCATCGACGCGCTGCCCGAGACGGTCCTGCGCAAACTGCAGCGGCGCGGGACGGCCCCGGCAACGGAGGCGAGCCTCCTGGCGCTGGACCTGGCGAGCGGGGCCGTGCGTTGGGAGAAGACGAGCGACGTGTTCGGCACCTGGCTGTCCTGCTCCGCCGAGCACGGACTCCTGGTGCAGGGGGGTGCCGCCATGCGCGACACAGTGAAGGGCGAACCCTCCGAGCGCCTGATGGTGCTGAAGAGTGCCGACGGGAGCGTCCTCTGGGACCGCCCGATCCGACACGGCGGCCCGCTGATGATCCACGGCGACACCCTCTACCTGCCGGCCGTGGAGGGCCTGGCCGGCGCCGTGAGCCTCCTCACGGGCGAGGCGCTGACGCGCCGGCACCCCCTCACCCGACAGCCCGTGCCCTGGAACTACCATCGACGCTACGGCTGCGGCTCCGTCATCGCCTCGGAATTCCTGCTGACCTTCCGCTCGGGGACCGCGGGTTTCTGCAGCCTTGAGGAGGACAGCGGCACCGGCAACCTGGGCGGTTTCCGCAGCGGCTGCACGTCGAACCTGATCGCGGCCGACGGAGTCCTGAACGCACCCGACTACACCCGCACCTGCACCTGCAGCTACCAGAACCAGACGTCGCTGGCACTGGTCCCCATGGCGGACGTGGACACGTGGACCACCACCCAGGAGGAGAGAGGCAAGGAGCGGATCCTGGATCTCGCCATCAATCTCGGGGCCCCTGGAGACCGCCGCGAAACCGGCGGACCCCTCTGGTTCGAATTCCCGGTCGTGGGCGGATTCTCACCCGAGCTTCCCGTCGAACTGGAGCCGCCGTCCCCGCCTTGCTTCTACTACCACAGCATCGGCTTCCGCGGCGACCTGCCCTGGGTCGCAGCCAGCGGCGTCGAGGGCGAGATTACCGTCACGGCCAACCTGGGACCGGCCGCCGAGGATCCGCCCACGGCCAACCCGGGACCGGCCGCCGAGGATCCGCCGGGACCTTCCCCTCTCTACACCCTCCGACTCGTCTTCTGCGAACCCGGGACCGCACCCTCGGAACGCGATTTCGAGGTCCTCGTGCAGGGGCAGCCCGCCCTGCACATCACCGGCGCCGACCTGCCGCCGCGCCAGAGCGTCGTGCGGGAGATCCGCGGCATCCGCATCGCCGACCGCCTGCGTATCGAGTTGCGCCGAGGGGACAAGGCCAATGCCCCGCCGGTCCTGAGCGGCTTCGCGCTGCAGGCGGAGCCGGAAGATGAGGGGGATACCCAGTAGGCGCCACGAGCCGAGTGGCGCAATCTCCCAGTAGGCGCCACGAGCCGAGTGGCGCAATCCCCCAGTAGGCGCCACGAGCCGAGTGGCGCAATCCCCCAGTAGGCGCCACGAGC
>JAFGRS010000420.1 GCA_016935045.1 Lentisphaeria bacterium
AGCCGCATCCCCTGGAGGGCGAAGCTCCTGCTGAGCCGCATCCCCTGGAGGGCGAAGCTCCTGCTGAGCCGCATCCCGAACCACTCGCGAGTTTCACTGACCCTTTGCCCCGCCGTCTGGGCCGGAGATTGCGCCGCGGGGGAAGGGAGCCTATCCTACCGGCGAGTTGTCTACGCACGCAGTGGTGCAGGAGGTAGATCATGGCCGCCAGCCATCGCACCTGGCGCGACACCCTGGACCGGAAGCCCGGTTGCCGCATCCCCCGCTATGCCAACTTCACCCCCGACCTGCAACGGCGTCTGCTCGAACACACGGGTTGCCGGAACAGCGCCGAACTGGCACGGTTCTTCGACATGGACGTCCCCGCGGGGGTGGCCATCCCGCCGCCGCCGGATTACACCCCCCCCGATTACCGCGCCTACTACGCCGGGCTGGACCTGCCCGAGGACGCCGTCATCGGGCCGGACGGGACCTGCCGAGTCCCGGCGGGATACTACCATTTCACCGGTTTCGTGCATCCCCTGCGGCAGGCGCAGAGCGTAGACGACATCCTGGCTTACCCCCTGCGGGACCACATCGGATGGCCCACGGAGGGGCTCCGGGAGCGGGTCGAGGCGCTGCATGCGGAGGGTCGTTTCGTGGCGGGATCGGTGGGGCATACCTACGAGACCAGTTGGCAGATCCGTGGATACGAGGAGTTCCTGACCGACCTGATGCTGCGTCCCGAAATGGCGGAGGCCCTCCTCGAGCGCATCACCTGCCGGAACATCATCACGGCCCGGGCGACGGCCGAGGCGGGAGTGGACTACCTTCGGCTGGGGGACGACGTGGCGAACCAGCGGACCCTGATGTTCCCCCCCGAACTCTGGCGCCGCCTGTTCAAACCCCGCCTGGCCCGCATCATTGCCGCCGGACGCCAGATCAACCCCCGCCTCAATGTCTGGTACCACAGCGACGGCAACATCACGGACATCGTGCCCGACCTCATCGAGATCGGCGTCACCATCCTGAACCCGGTCCAGCCGGAGTGCATGGACCCGCGCGAGATCCACCGTCGCCATGGCGAGCGCCTGGCACTGGACGGCGCCATCGGCACCCAGACCGTGATGCCCTTCCAGTCGGCCGCGGACGTGCGCGCCACGGTCCGCACCATGATCCGCGACCTCGGCCGGGAAGGCGGACTTATCCTCTCCCCCACCCATGTACTCGAGCCGGAGGTCCCCCTGGCCAACGTCGAGGCCTTCTTCGACGCCTGCCGGGAATACGGCAACGGCAGGTGAGAACGGCCTATCGGGTCCCGGAGCTTCAGGAACACGGCCATGAATCGCACTCCAGTGGTCCTGGCGGCATGCGCAACGGCCCTGGCCGGGACGGCCGTGACGGCCCAGCCGCCGAGCCCGGAGATTCTGGTGAACGTGAGCTGGGGCGACCAGATCGTGGTCGCCTCGGGCGACGCGTGCCTGGACACACCGGAGAGGATCCGGCGTGCCGTAACCTCGTGGCGGCAGGAGCACGGGGCTACGGCCCTGCTCTGGCGCGCCTCGGCGTACGTCATCCGGGAGTTCTACGAACGCCGGCGCAGCGGCGCCTTCGTGAACCGCTACTACGATACGGTGGAGGAGATTCTGCGGCGCTTCGATCCCCTTCCCGCGGCACGGGAGTCGGCACGGCGGGAAGGCCTTGACTTCCTGCTTTACATGACCGTTTTCGACCACGGTGCACCGGAGGAGGTGCTCTATGCGGGGACGACCCCCTTCCCCTGGCAGGATCGGGCCACCATCGAGCATCCCGAGTGGCAGACCGTGGACCTGGAAGGCAGGCCCCATTGGGGGGTGATCGAGATGGCCTTCCCCGAAGCCAGGCGCCTGCTGGTGGACCGCATCGCGGACTATGTGCGGCGCTTCGAGGCGGACGGGGTGTACGTCTGTACCCGGACCCATTCGCTCCCCGCCCTGCACGCCGACCAGTTCGGCTTCTCCCCCCCGATCGTGGCCGAGTACCAGCGCCGCCACGGCATCGATATCACGGCCGACCCGCGTTTCGATTGGCGCTCGGAGACCTTCCGCAGCGACGCTCCCGAACTCGAGCAGTGGCGGCGCCTGCGCGGGGAGTACCTGGTCCAGTTCCACCGGGAGCTGCGCCGGGCGCTGGACGGCCGCAGGATCCTGCTCGGCATTCCCCGCGGACGCTATCTCGGGCCGCCCTACGGCAACCTCTACCTGGACTGGGAACGCCTCGTGGGCGAACGCCTCGTCGACGGCATCGTTCTGGGGCCGCACTCGGGCAAGGGACTTCACCCCAAGCTGTACGTGCCGCACGCCGGGATCGGGTACCTGTCCAGCGAGGATGACGCCATCGGCATCCCGACGCGGCAGGCCTGCGTGGCGTCCTATGGCCCCCTGTGTTCCCGGCATGGCGTCGGCCTCTACCTGCAGGGCTGCGCCGGAGCGCAGGAGAAACGTCTGGCCCGGGCTTCGCCGTCGCTGCACGGGTTCATGATCGGCGTGCCCTCGGGGGCCGTGGCGGGACACCTCGAATGGCCCGCCGCATGGGAGTTCGGCCGGCACAGCGTGCACATCGGCGCCCAGGTGTTCAGCGAACAGACGGCAGCGCAGTTCGGCGGCCGCTGGCCGCGGATCCTGAGTCGGTACGACCATTCCGAGGGGGACCTCTACCGGGGCTGGGAGTGGATCCTGCTCCCGACCGGGCAACTGCGCTTCCGCGTCCACTTCGCCGAGAGGGAGGAGCAGCCCGGGCGCGATCTTGTCGTGGATACGCCGGACCCCTTCCCCAGCGGACGCTGGGTGGGCGTGGCGACGGTCCTGGACCGCGCCGCGGGCAAGGTACGGATCGAACTCGACGGGGTCACCGTGGCCGACGCCACCTGCCCGGACCTGCCGGTGCACGCGAC
>JAFGRS010000421.1 GCA_016935045.1 Lentisphaeria bacterium
AGGGATGCTCGCGGTACGCTCGCGCTCCAGGGGGCATGGAACGCTCGCGGCCGCGCGGGCATTCGCGGGTTTGACTGAGGCCTTACATTTCCACCCCTGTTCCCCTTGCAATCCGCCATATCGGCAGGTAAAGTACTATCCAATCGGCATCCTATTGCCGATCTGTCGGCAAGGAGTTGCGTATCATCCGGAACCAAGTGTCGATGCAGGTGCGGCACGGGTGTTGCCGCGGCCGGTCGAGCGGGACGGGGAAAGGAGCGGTCGGGATGTCGTACAGTGCGCGCGTGATGGCGATGGTGGAGTCCCGGAATCCGGGCGAGGTGGAGTTTCTGCAGGCGGTGCAGGAGATCCTGTCGACCCTGGCTCCGATTCTGGAGCGGAATCCGCAGTACGAGGATGCGGGGATTCTGGAGCGTCTGGTGGAGCCGGAGCGTCAGATTCTGTTTCGGGTCCCGTGGATGGACGACCGGGGCAGGGTACAGGTGAACCGGGGGTTTCGTTTCGAGTTCAACAGCGCTCTGGGTCCCTACAAGGGGGGCCTGCGTTTCCACCCCAGCGTGAACCAGTCGATTCTCAAGTTCCTGGGCTTCGAGCAGGTGTTCAAGAACTCGCTGACGACGTTGTCGATGGGCGGGGGCAAGGGCGGTTCGGACTTCGATCCGAAGGGCAAGTCGGACGCCGAGGTGATGCGTTTCTGCCAGTCGTTCATGACGGAGTTGTACCGTCACATCGGTGCGGACACGGACGTTCCGGCGGGTGACATTGGCGTGGGTGGCCGTGAGATCGGCTACCTGTTCGGGCAGTACAAGCGGCTGAAGAACGAGTTCACGGGGGTATTGACGGGGAAGGGTCTGAACTGGGGCGGGTCGCTGATCCGTCCCGAGGCGACGGGGTATGGCGCGGTCTACTTCGCTCAGGAGATGCTGAAGACGCGCGGGGAGAGTTTCGCGGGCAAGGTCTGTACGGTCTCCGGTTCGGGCAACGTGGCGCAGTACACGGTTGAGAAGCTGCTGCAGCTGGGGGCGAAGGCGGTGACCCTGTCCGACTCCAACGGCTCGATCTACGACCCGGACGGGATTGACGCGGAGAAGCTGGCCTGGGTGATGGAACTGAAGAACATCCGTCGCGGCCGGATCCGGGACTACGCCGACACCTTCGGGGCGCAGTACATGGAAGGGAAGCGTCCCTGGTCGATTCCCTGCGACTGCGCCTTCCCGAGCGCGACGCAGAACGAGATCAGCGGCGAGGATGCCCGCACGTTGCTGGCGAACGGGTGCACCGTCGTGGCGGAAGGCGCCAACATGCCCAGCACGCCGCAAGCGGTGGACCTGTTTGTCGAGCACGGGATCCTCTACGGCCCGGGCAAGGCGGCCAACGCCGGCGGGGTGGCGACGTCGGGCCTCGAAATGAGCCAGAACTCGATGCGTCTGAACTGGGGGCGTGAAGAAGTGGACAAGCGCCTGAACGAGATTATGGTTCGCATCCATCAGGCTTGCGTCGAGGCGGCCGACCTCTGCGGCCTGCCCGGCAACTACGTGGTGGGCGCCAACATCGCCGGGTTCACCAAGGTTGCCGACGCGATGCTGGACCAGGGCCTCGTGTAACGGGTATCGGCAGAACCGTCCGAAGGTACTCGGGGGGCCGGTTCGTTCCGGCCCCTTTCCTTTCACCGGGCCCCGTCCAATGACCCCGAGGACACCTGTGCGGGCCGCCGGGCCGAAGGATACCCATGAACCGGATTCTGGGCAAAGAGAAGCTGTCGGCGGAGGTGTTCCGCCTGCGGGTCGAAGCCCCCGGGATTGCCCGGGAACGCCGGCCTGGGCAGTTCGTCATCGTGCAGCAGGACGAACTCAGCGAACGGATCCCCCTGACCATTGCCGATGCCGATGCCCGGGCGGGCTGGATCGTGCTGGTGTTCCAGACCGTCGGCCGCGCCACGCACCGGCTGGCTGAACTGGAGGCGGGACAAAGCATCGAAAACCTGGTGGGGCCCCTGGGACGCCCCACCGAGATCCACCGGCTCGGGCACGTCGTCTGCGTCGGCGGCGGCATCGGCGTCGCGCCCCTGTACCCCATCGCCCAGGCCATGAACCATGCCGGCAACACGGTGACCGTCATCATGGGGGCCCGCTCCGCCGACCTGCTCATCCTGCAGCCCGAGATGGACGCCATCGCCAACCGCCTGATCGTCTGCACCGACGACGGCTCGGCCGGACGCAAGGCCCTCGTCACCGAACCCCTGGCCGAACTCTGCGCCGAAACCCCTCCCCCCGCCGAGGTGGTGGCCATCGGCCCCCCCATCATGATGAAGTTCTGCGCCGAGACGACGCGGCCCTACGGCATCCATACGGTCGTGTCGCTCAATACCATCATGGTGGACGGGACCGGCATGTGCGGCGGCTGCCGCGTGACGGTGGGGGGACAGACGCGTTTCGTCTGCGTCGACGGCCCCGAGTTCGACGGGCACCTCGTGGACTTCGACAACATGATGTTGCGATTGGGAGCCTACCGGCCCCTGGAACACGCGGCCCACGAAGCCTGCCACCTGGACGAACAGGCCCGACGCCTGGCCCGGAAGAAAGCCTGAACTCCCGTGAGCCACCCCACGCCCGACCAACTCGAAGCCGACGCCGCGGCGCGGCTCCGCGAACTCCTGCCCCGGGTCGCTGCCCTCAAACCCAGGGAACGGATGGCCATCCCCTCCCAGCGCATGCCCGAACAGGACCCCGACGCCCGGGGCCGTAACTTCGGCGAAGTGGCCCTCGGGTTCGGCGAGGCCCAGGCCCGACTCGAAGCCCTGCGCTGCCTGGACTGCCGCAGCAAGCCCTGCATCCAGGGCTGCCCGGTGCGCATCGATATCCCCGCCTTCGTGCAGGCCGTGGCCCGGGGCGAGTACCGCCAGGCCAGCGACGTGATCAAGCGCGACAGCCTGCTGCCGGCGATCTGCGGCCGGGTCTGTCCGCAGGAGTCGCAGTGCCAGGAAGCCTGCACCCTGGCCAAGGTCTTCAAGGACCCCCAGCAGGCGGTGTCCATCGGACGGCTCGAACGGTTTGTGGCCGACTGGGAGCGGCAGCAGGGGATGGGGGTCCCCTCGGTGAAGGCGGAGACGGGCAGGCGGCTGGCGGTGGTGGGCAGCGGCCCGGCGAGTCTCGTGGTGGCCGCGGACGTGCGCCGGGAGGGCCACGGGGTGACGGTCCTCGAAGCCTTCCACAAACCGGGCGGGGTGATGATCTACGGGATTCCCGAGTTCCGCCTGCCCAAGGCAATCGTGCAGCTCGAAATCGACACGCTCACGGCCATGGGCGTCGAGATCCGCACCAATTTCGTCGTCGGACGGACCCGGCGCCTGCAGGACCTGCTCGGGGAGGACGGCTACCACGCGGTGTTCATCGGCACCGGGGCGGGCCTGCCCAAGTTCATGACCATCCCCGGCGAAGAACTCGTCGGCGTCTTCAGCGCCAACGAATACCTCACCCGCGTCAACCTCATGAAAGCGTACCTCCCGGAAGCGGGGACCCCCCTACTGCCCTGCCGCCGCGTCGCCGTCATCGGCGGCGGCAACGTGGCCATGGACTCCGCCCGCACCGCCCTCCGCCTCGGGGCCGAGCAGGTGACCATCGTCTACCGGCGTACCGAGGCGGAAATGCCCGCCCGGATCGAGGAGGTCGCCCACGCCAGGGAGGAAGGCGTCGTCTTCCAACTCCTCCAGAACCCGGTGCGCATCCTGGGAGACGAACACGGCCGCGTCCGGGCCATGGAATGCCTGCGCTACCGCCTCGGAGAACCCGACGACAGCGGCCGCCGCCGCCCCCTACCCATCGAGGGCAGCGAATTCACCATGGACGTGGACGGCGTCATCGTCGCCATCGGCAACGGCTCCAATCCCCTCCTCACCTCCACCGCACCCGACCTCGCCACCAACCGCTGGGGCAATATCGTCGTGGACGAAAACGGGAAAACCTCCATGGACCGCGTTTTCGCGGGCGGCGACATCGTCCTGGGCGCCGCCACCGTCATCCTGGCCATGGGCCAGGGCCGCCAGGCCGCCGCCGCCATCAACCGGCTGTTGGCCGCAGACGGATCGCGGGTTTCGCGGTCCGTGAGCAGAGCAGGCTGACACCTCGACCCCGGGAGTGCGGGATGGACCGGAAAAACCCGAACTACCTCGCCATTCTCAAAGCCCTGACGCAGGTCGATACGCCGCTCAGCGCGGTCAAGATCGCCGCCCTGCTGCAGGAGTCGGGCCTCGACCTGAGCGAACGCACGGTGCGGCTGTACCTCAACGACATGGAGGAACACGGCCTGGTCGAGCAGTTCGGCAAGCGCGGCAGCGTGCTGACGGATGCCGGGGTCGAGGAGCTGCGGGCCTCGCAGACCCTGCAGCGCATCGGCTTCCTGGCCGCCAAGATCGACCAGATGACCTACGAAATGGACTTCGATCTGCCTACGCGCTCGGGCAGGGTCGTGGTCAACTCCTCCCTGGTCGCACCCGCCGATCTGCTGGACTGCATCGACGAGGTCTGCGCCGTCTTCGCCAAGGGCTTCGCCATGGGCACCCGCGTCTGCCTCCTTGCCCCCGGGGAGCACGTGGGCGCCGAGACCGTCCCGGAAGGCATGGTGGGGTTCTGCACGGTCTGTTCCATTACCTTGAACGGGGTCCTGCTCAAGCACGGGATCCCCACCCGCTCCCGCTTCGGCGGCCTGCTGCAGGTGCGCCACGGCCTGCCGGAACGGTTCGTCGAGATCATCGACTACGAAGGCACCAGCATCGATCCCCTCGAAGTCTTCATCCGCAGCGGCATGACCGATTACCTGGGCGCCATCACCGACGGCAGCGGACGCATCGGAGCCAGCTTCAGGGAAGTCCCCGCCGGCAGCCGGGAAGTGGTCGCACTGCTGGCGGAACGCCTGGACGAAATCGGCCTCGGCGCCTTCATGGCCATCGGCCAGGGCGGCCGGCCCGTCCTCGATATCCCCGTCGGCGAGGGCCGCGCGGGGGCCGTCGTGGTGGGCGGACTCAATCCCGTGGCCGTGCTCCACGAACGCGGCAAATGGAGCCACTCCCGCGCCCTCTCCGGCCTGCTCGAATTCAACCGCCTGTTCCACTTCGAAGAGCTCCGCGCGCGCCTGCGCGAAATCCTCCGCTGAGGAGAACCAGGCCGCATCCTGTGGATCGTCGGGAACGCCCGGATCGAAGGCCCGGAGGAGAGGCGCCTGGCGCCCGCCGTCCTCGGCGGCATCTCCCCTGGCGCCCGGCGTCCGCTCTCCACTGGCCGGGTCGCTGAGCAGATACCCCTGGGGCGACTGGGCACGCGCCGGGTGGACTCCGAGGGACACTGGAAGACCTCCCAGTCGCCGGCATACGGGTGCAGAAGGTTCCAGAACCTGTAGGGCTGGTTCCAGGCGGATGCCACCCAGACGGTGTAGTCCTGTACATACATGGCGTTGCTGAGCCCGACCTGCTTCAGGTTGCCCACGCAACGGATCGAGCGGGCCTTCGCCCTACAGTAGGCCGCACGGTCCCCGGGCGGCACGCGGGGAACGGCTCCGCGGAGCGTCGCCCTCCAGGGGACTGGACCGCCCGCGTTCTCGCGGGCATCTCTCGGCTCCGCGGAGCGTCGCCCTCCAGGGGACTGGACCGCCCGCGTCCTCGCGGGCATCTCTCGGCTCCGCGG
>JAFGRS010000422.1 GCA_016935045.1 Lentisphaeria bacterium
GCCCCCGAGGGACACCCGTGCCATGCCCATCCGGCGACTGACCGGCAACCCCATCCTCCACCCGGGGCTGAGCCCGGAAATCGGGACCAATCTCAACGGACCCTCCCTCATCCGGGCACCCGACTGGGGACCCACCCCCCTGGCGCGGTACTACCTCTACTTCGCTCACCACGGGGGTAACCATGTCCGGCTCGCCCTGGCGGATAGCCTCTCCGGGCCCTGGCGCATCCACCCGGGAGGCGTCCTCGACCTGGCGCACACCTCCGCCCGGAGCCACATCGCCTCGCCGGACGTGCACGTGGACCCCGTACGTCAGGAAGTGCGCCTCTACTTCCACGGCTGCGCCGAAGGACACCAGAAGACCTTCCTGGCGACCTCCCGGGACGGAGTGCGCTTCCGGGCCCAACCGACCGTGCTCGGGCCCTTTTACCTTCGCGCCTTCCCTTACGCCGGCGCCTGGTACGGCATCGCCAAGGACCGCAATGCGGGCGGTGTCCTGCTCCGCTCCCCGGACGGACTGCAGCCCTTCGAGACCGGCCCTGCCATGCTGCCGCGGCTGCGCCACGCCGCCGTGCGCCGGCGCGGCCGGACCGTCGACATCGTCTTCTCCCGCGCCGGCGACTGCCCCGAACGACTGCTCCTGAGTTCCCTCGAACTGGAGGGAAACTGGACCACCTGGCACCCCACGGAGCCGCGCGATCTGCTCGTACCCGAGGAACCCTGGGAGGGCGCCGAACTGCCCCTGGAACCCTCCCGCTCCGGCGCCGTCCACGCCCCGGCCCGGCAACTGCGGGACCCGGCGGTCTTCGCAGAGGCAGGGCGTACCTACCTCCTCTACTCGGTGGCCGGCGAAAGCGGCATCGCCATCGCCGAGTGGACCGCAGTCGTACCCGCTCTCCCCGACAGAACGGTTGCACTCCGAGAGATCGGCGGACATAGTGAGTCGCGCGATGACCCATCTCCCGGTCGGAACCAACGGCCGCCCCGTGGGCAGCAGGGGAACGCACAATGCCGGACGCAACTCTGACCGTCCTGCTGGTCGAGGACGAGACATCTCTGGCCGAGGCGTGCCGCACGGTCTTGGAGCGACGGGGTTACAGGATCCTTCGCACGGGTGCTGCCGACGACGCCATTGCGGCGATCCGTTCCGAGCCCCGCATCGATATCCTGATCGCGGACCTGCAGATCCCCCTCGGCAACGGGACAGCCGTCAGCCCCAATGAACCTGACGGTGGGCGATGGGCCGGCCTGGCAGTGGCATCCGAGTTCCGTCGCACATTTCGGAGGGCCCCCATCATCGTGTGGACGTACTGCCAGGACGCGCGCGTCTACTCCCGGGTCGAGGCCCTGGGCAACGCCCGCCTGGTGGACAAGAGATCGGGGTGGGAGCCCGTTGAGGAGTTGGTGGCCGAGTCCCTGACGGGGTACCGGTCCGGGAAGCGCCCACGCGTGTTCGTGGTCCATGGACACGATGAGCAGACCGTGAGAGAAGTCGTTGCCTTCATCGAGACCGAATTGCGCTTCCCTGCCCCGGTGGTGCTGCGCAACCTGCGTACGCGCAACCAGACCCTCATCGAGAAGCTGGAGGACTACGCCCGGCAGATCGATCTGGTATTCGTGCTGTTGACGCCCGATGACTCGCTCGTCGATGGCAAGGGAACCGTCAGCCTGCGGCCGCGACAGAACGTCGTCTTCGAACTCGGGTATTTCCTCGGCCTGCTCGGCAGGAGTACAGGTCGCGTCGTCATCCTCTACCGGCGACCCGTTGAACTCCCGTCGAACCTGGTGGGCATCGTCTGCATCGACATCAGTGACGGCATGGAAGCCGCCCGGGCTGAGATCTGCCAGGAGGTCCGGGAATGGCTGCGATAGCCGAAAGCAACCGGAACGGAGAGGATCTGTGCTTCGGACGCATTGTCCTTGGGCCCGGCCTTGCATCGGGCCTCGGGGGAATCCACGCGAGACCCGCATCCAAGATCGCACAACTGGCTGCGAGCTTCCGCTCGACCATCCTCCTCGCCAGAAGTGACGCGATCCGCGTCGGGCAGGAACGCATCGAGAGTGGAACGGTGGGCGTCTGCGATTCGAAGTCAGTCATCGGTGCGATGATGTTGGCTGCCGGTCCCGGCGAAACCCTGTACCTGATGGCATCGGGTGACGATGCCCGCACAGCACTCGATGCCATGGCGGCAGCCATCCGCGGAGGATTGACGTCGGACACGGAGGGGTCCACGTGTGACATCCTCGAGCGGGAAGAGGTACCACCCCATGTGATCTCGGCCCTGGAGGGGCAACGCGAACGATTCAGCGCTCAATGGCCACCCGCCCCGAAGCTTGCCCGAATCCGGATCGTCCCGGAGTCAAACCTCCGAACGTAGCGCTGCGCGCAAGTCGGGACCATGGACCATGGACCTTATACCTTTCAAGCCAGAGACGTCAGGCACTTCCCCAGCGTGATGGCCGGCGTGGATGTGAGCAGGGCGATGAAAGCCGCCGGAATGCCCGCCTACGGACCACGGACCTCGAGCCTCCGATGACGCTGGAGCCCACCGTTCCCGGCCGGATCTCGACTCAGGATTACGGCGGAGACCGCCGCTGGTTTTCCGACGGCGCCCGCGGTTACCGCGAACCCGGC
>JAFGRS010000423.1 GCA_016935045.1 Lentisphaeria bacterium
CGACGAGGATCACGCGGAGCTGTCCGGGGTCTGCACAGGCGGCCCGGACGCTGCGGACCGCCTGGACCGCGAGGGGGCCCGTACGCCAGTTGATGAAGATGAGCGCCACGCGCGTGCCGGTGGTCATCGCGCCCCCGTATGCCTCCCGGATGGCTCCCGGGCCGCCGCTTGCCGGCGAGCCGTGCTCACTTGCCGTCCCGTTCCTTCACCCACTGTTTCGCCTTGCCCTCGAAGGCGGATACGGCCGCCGGACTGGAGAACTCCTTGAGGAAGCGCTCGTAGAGGGCGAAAAACGCCTTCTGGAAGATGTAGAGGTTGGTCATGCGCTCCTCGAAAATCCCCACCGGGTCCATCGCCTCCCCCTCGGGCAGCTTCAGCCCCCGGAAGAGAAACTCGTCCGCGTCGAAGGTGACACTCCACTGCTCGCTCTGCGCCCGGACCAGCACCAGGCGCGCCCGGGACAGCTTCTTGCCCACCGTCAGGGCCGCCTTCGCCTCCGCGCTGATCACGGGCATCCCCTTGCGAATCACCGACTCGTACGCCCCCGGACCCTCGGCGACCAGAACCAGGGGACCGTCCACCATCATGCTGAACTCGCCGAACTTGGTCGCCGGCAACACCCCGCTGCGCTCCTCCAGAAAGAACCAGAGCCAGGTCAGAAAATTCTGCCCCACCGTACCCGCCACGGCCTGGTCCGAAAGCTCGGGGGAAAAGTTGAGCTGGGGAAGCCCCGCCGCATCCAGATCGAACAGCTCCTCCGCCGCGGTCTCGGGAGTGAGGGGAACGGGTTCGAAACCGATGCTCTTGCAGAACAGCGACAGGAACGTATCGAGCAGGGCCTGGCTGGTTGCCCCCGCGTAGAGCACGTTGTCGGCGACGTCGATGCAGAATGGGGTCCCGGAGAGTTGGGGCGGCATCTGGGGCAGGAGTCGTTCGGTGACTTCCTCCTTGATGGTTTTGCGGTCCTTCCGGCTGATGCGGTCCTTCTTCTCGGCCGCCATCTGGGCCAGTTCGGCCATGCGGCACTCCGCGCGCAGCAGGGCCGGCGGGATCTTCCTTTCGGCCTTGCGCAGGCTGAGGTGCAGGTACCCGGCGATGGACGACGTCTCTTCGTCGACGCGGCGTTCCAGGAGATGTCGACCCGAGACCCAACCCCACTGGGGTTCGTCGCGGACCGACTCCAGGGGACCGGCGGCATGGGACGCAAAACGCGCCAGCGCATCCGCCGGCAGGGGCTTCGGCAGGTGGCACAGGCGAAAGGTGATGGGACCATGGTCAAAGGGCATCGACAGAACTCCTCGCTGCAGAAACACACCCGGGAACGGCACCCGGAAACCGGGTCCGTGGGAAATGCCGCTGGCACGGACAACGTATGCCGTCACCACGCCACTGTCCACCGAAACGGCACCGGATCGGGGCTTCAGCCCCCGTTTCCCGGGTTTCCTCGCCAGGGGTTCCCGCCCGGCTGCCTTCCCTTCCCGAGTGGGCGCACAATACGGCCCCCATTCCCGTCGTTTCCTGCCTGGACTGCCTGGCGACGGGCGGATCTTCCGGGTGGAGCATCGGGTCGGCGGCGGGGACGGGGGTTGGAATGTCGCCGCGGCCGGATCCCCGGGAGAGGGTCGGGGCGGTTGGGCCGGTGCACGGCGCAGGAACTCGGCACGCAGCCGGATACCGGTGGGCGGAGGCGGCACGGATGGGCGAGAAGATCGCAGCCATGGAGTCCGGGCACCAGGAAGCCCGCCAGGCCTCCCCTGGCGGGGCGGGGCGGTGGGAGTTCTGGGCAGGCATCTGCCTGGCCGTCGTGCTGGTGGCCGGGGTGACCCTCCGGGGAATGGTGATCTTCGGCGCGGCGCTGCCCCGCGGCATCAACGGCGGCTACTACCCGGTGCAGGTACGCGCGATCCTGCGCTCCGGCTCGCTGGCCATCCCGGACCTCCCGCTGCTGTTCTACCTGCAGGCCCTCGCGGCCCTGCCCCTGCGTCTGTTCTGTGCCGACCGGGACAGCGCCATCCTGCTGGCAACCCGCCTCACCGACACCGTGCTGCCCTGCCTGGCCGCCATCCCCCTCTACCTCCTGGCCCGGGCCTGGGTCCCCCGGGAACGCCGGGCAAACCTCCCCGTCGTGGTGCTGGTCGCGGGACTCGCCGCCATCGCCAATCCCATTGCCCTGCGCATGGCCGGCGATCTGCAGAAGAACAGCGCCGCCCTCGGGCTGTCGTTGCTGTTTGTCGTCTGTGCCGACAGCTTCCTGCGGCGCCACCGCCCCCTGGCGGCGGTTGGCGCGCTGGGGGCCCTGCTGCTGACCGGGCTGACGCACATCGGTGTGTTCGGCATGACCCTGCTTCTCGGGTTCCTGCTGGCCCTGCTCGGGCTGGGCGAGCGGCGCAACCGCAGGTGGTTGCTGCTGGCGTTGCCGGCAGCTGCCGTGGTCGCCGTCCTGGCGGCGGTCGTGGTCTTCGTCTTCTTCGACGCCACCCGTATCGAGCGCCTGACCGGGTACATCCTCTCCCCTCTGCGGCTGTTCCGCGCGGCTGGACCCTGGCGCGCCCGGGGACCCGGCCCCATGCCGGGCCCGGGAGGCATGCCCCTGCTGCGGCCCGAGACCGTCCCCGGTCTGCTCCTCGGCGGCATGGGAGTGTGGATGTGGCTGCTCATCCTGGACGTGGACCGCGTGCAGAGGCAGACCGTCCTGGCCTGCGCCCTGGCCGCTCTGGGTCTCGCGTGCCCGTTTCTGAGCCCGGACATGGGGGGGCGCCTGGCCCTGATGGCGTTCCTGCCGGGTGTTGTCTGCCTGGTCTTCGCCCTCGCCCACTGGCCGCGCCCCTGGAGCTGCGCGGCGGCCGGGGCCCTTGTGACCAGCGTCGCCCTCGCCGGCGATCTCCGCATGGTCCGGAACGGGACGCCGGGCGCCATCGGCAACGACACCCGCGCGGACCTGATCGACCTGGCCCGGCAGATCGACAATCCCCGCCGGACACTGATCGTCGCGCGACATGGCCTCGAATGGTGGACGGCCTGGTACACCGGCGCCGACATCGCCAACAACCTGCCCGCCGCACTGCCCGTCTGGGAGAACTACGATCAGGTCCTGTCCGCGGTGGAGACCGACTGGACCCGGGCACCCGGTCCCATGGGGGCACCCATGCCGGGGGGAGGCGGGCCGGGACCCGGGCCCGGCCTGACCGGACCGGGAGGCGGCGGGAGTCGCCTCCGGCAGGGGCCGTTCCGCCCCGGTCTCCCGGGCGGGGGAGCGGACGCGGCCCCGGATTTCCCGGCCATGGCATCCCGGGAACCGTCACGCAGCATCCGGCAGAGCTTCTCCCCGGAGGGGACCCGCAGCCCCCCGACGGCAGCCCGTAGGGGCGCCCCGACGGGACCCGGCCTGCCGGGGGGTCCCGACGCGCCGCCGTTCGATGCGGACCTTTTGCGCCTGTTCGAGGAGACCTTCGGGAACCGCGAGGGCACCCACCCGCACGTGCCGCGCCCCGCGGGGCGCATGGGACCCGGCATTCCCTCCGCCCCGGACGCCCTCATGGGATTCGGCGCCGCGCCGGGCGGTCCCGGAAGGCGTGGGCCCGGCCCGGGCGGAATGGGAACAGTGCCCACGGAAACCGTGTTCCGGGGCAGGACCCTCGTCGTCGAACGCTTCCTCGGCAAGCCGCCGGAGTGGGCCCCGCCCCGGGACCGGAACGCCCGGCCCTGAAGGGGAATCCGGCGCAACGACGGGACAGGCCGCTCCCAGAATCGGCTCAGCAGGAGCTTCGCCCTCCAGGGGATGGGGCGTCGCGCAGTCGGTGCGGACTGGAGGGCGAAGCTCCTGCTGAGCCG
>JAFGRS010000051.1 GCA_016935045.1 Lentisphaeria bacterium
GGGGACTGCCCGTCCGCGCTGAAGCCCCGCCGGATCTTCGGCAGGTTCGCCCCGCAGAACTCACCGGCACGCGCCGGCGGACCGCCCCGTTCTGCACGGTTTGCTGTGGCGCCGGCGGTCCACCGCCGTCCCTGCGTCGCTTCGGCATAGCGCCGAGGACCTGTCTGCGTGCGACGCACAGGCAGGCGGCGGGCTCGAGCGCATCTCCTCGGGGGTTCTAGGCGCGCGCGCCGTCGAGGAGCGTCATCAGGCGTCGGTCCAGGAGGTGGTCCGGTTCCACGTGGCGAAGGCTGGCCAGCATGTTGCGGAGCAACCCGGGGATTTCCGCCTCGAGTTTCCGCACCAGGCGCTGGATTCGGGCCCGATCTCCTTCTTCTTCGAGCATGGGCAGGTACGGACAACTCCTCATGGACGGGAAGGCGAAGGTCTGCGCCACTTCCCGGATGAGCGTCTTGGGGACATAGCACAGCGGGCGTATCAGCCATTTGCTTCCGGCGTCTGCCGGCACGTGGGGGCCCATGGTCTTCAGTCCCCCGCCGCGGAACAGGCTCAGCAGCAGACTCACGCAGAGATCGTCCAGGTGCTGCCCCAGGGCAATCCGGTTGCACTGCAGCCGGTCCGCCACCCCGTGCAGCCGACCGCGGCGCAGCCGACTGCACAGCGCACAGGGACGCCGGGCACGGTTCTTCGCCGCCAGAATGGCCTCGCCATCGAGACAGATCCGTTCGTGGCGCCAGCCCTGGGACGCGGCATACCGGCACAGGGCCTCACCATCGAAGCCCGCGAAGCCCATGTCGACCGTGGCGGAGAAGACCTCGAACCGCACCGGGGCGCGCCGCCGGAGATGATGCAGCACGTGCATCAGCACCATGCTGTCCTCGCCGCCCGAGAGACCCACGAGGATCCTGTCCCCCTCCTGGATCATGCGGAAGTCCCGGATGGCGTATCCCGCATCGGCGCAGAGGCGCTGGAATGGGCTCCTGCCCCGCCGGGGAGTGCCGGGGACAGGCCTTCCCCGCTTCCTCTCGGCGATTCGGGAAGCGCTGTCCACCGGGATCCGTCCCGGCGTTGCCTGCGGATCCATGGGAGTATGCTCCTGCGTTTCCGGGCGGGCCGGCTCCGGCGCGGTGCCCGGGGGGAGGGGCAGGCGGAGGCGGTTCAGGGCGCATCCAGGGGGCCCACCGGGGCGGTCCGCAGGGTCGCGTAATGGGTGTTGTACAGGGATTCGTCGCCGATGGCCTTCATCCGCGCCCACATGCGCCGGCACATCGCTTCGAGGACCGTGCGGCAGGCGGGTTCCTCGGCCAGGTTGCGCAGCTCGTGGGGGTCCTCGGCCAGGTTGTAGAGTTCGTCGACGCCACCGGGCGAGAAGACGTACTTCCAGTCCCCATGCCAGACGAGACGCTGGGTGTAGACAAAACGCTGCCCGAAAAACTCCGCGTAGGCATCCCGCCAGTCCCCGGGATCGGCTTTGCCCTGCAGCACCGGCATCAGGCTGCGACCGTGACAGACCGGCAGGGGCGGACACCCCGTCACGTCGAGCAGCGTCGGGCCGATATCCACCAGGCTGGTCATCGTGTGCCCGTCCTCGCAGCCACCGGTCAGTCCCGGCAGGCGCAGAATGAGGGGGATGTTGTAGACCTCTTCGTAGCTGGTGCCGATGCCCTTCGCAACCAGGCCATGTCCGCCCAGCATGTCGCCGTGGTCACTGGTGAATACGACCACCGTCTCCCGGTCGATGCCGAGGTCCCTGAGCAGAGCCAGCACCCGCCCGATCTCCGCGTCGATGAAGCTGATGACGGCCCAGTAGGCCGCGGTCATCCGGCGCCAGTCCCGTTCCCCGAGTCCCTTCCAGACGGCCTGCATGCGGCGCAGGACTTCCGGCTTGCCGCGCAGTTCGTCCCGCAGGGTCGGGCTCAGGGGAATGCGGTCCTGGTCGTAGAGATCGTAGAAAGACTTGGGAGGGACATAGGGGTCGTGGGGTTCGGTGGTGGAGATGAAGCAGCAGAATGGCCGTTCCCCGTGGGCATGGCGGCGGATGAAGTCCATGCCGGCGTCGAAGGCGGGGTGGTGGACCGGACCGGCCGAGTCGTCGCCGGCGGCGCAGAGAAGGTAGTCGCGGTAGCCCTGGCGCGGCACGCTCACCTCGGTTCCGACGAGGCGCTCCAGGCGGCAGCTCCCCTTTGGGTTGGACTCCTCCCAGCCGAAGCTCTCCAGACGGTTGGTCTGTTCCACGTGCCACTTGCCGAAGTACCCGTTGGCGTAACCCCCCCGCTGCAGGATCTGCGACCAGTAGGTCAACCCTTCGTGCACATTGACCCATTCTCTGCGCTGGGTGTGGGTGCAGTCCCACATCCCATGGGTCGACGGGTAGGTCCCGGTCATCAGCGAGGCCCGGGCCGGCGAACAGATCGCGTTGGTCGTGTGGCAACGGGCAAACCGATGACCCTCTGCCGCCAGGGCATCGAGATTCGGAGTCAGGCACGCACTGCCGGGCGCCGTGGCCGTGGCATTGGTGTGATCCGTCATCAGAAAGAGAACGTTCGGCCGTCCAGCCATGGGCATGAGTCTCCTGCTTGGTCGGCGAGCGCCGGTCGGCACACCGCCGCATATCGGGCACAGACGAGGCA
>JAFGRS010000424.1 GCA_016935045.1 Lentisphaeria bacterium
CACAACTTCATCCGCCTCTGGGCCTGGGACTCGACGGTGTGGCACACGCGCGCGAACGGGCGCTGGGGCAAGGACTTCGTGCACTACGCGGCGCCCCAGCCCTGGCTGCGGACGGGACCGGGAACCGCCCTGGACGGCAAGCCCACGTTCGACCTGACCCGCCCCAACCCGGTCTACTTCGAGCGTCTGCGCGAACGCGTCGGGGCCGCCGGAGAGCGCCGGATCTATGTCTCGGTCATGCTCTTCGAAGGCTGGGGCATGATGCATGCGAACCTGCGCACCCCGGACGACAAGGGCTGGGCCTGGCGGGCGCACCCGTTCCATCCCGCCAACAACGTCAACGGGACCTTTGCGAAGCTGCCGGCAGACGCCCTGACGGGGCCTGTCCACACCCTCGATGACCCGGTCACGAAGGCGCTGCAGGCCGACTACATCCGGCGGGTCGTGGACACCGTGAACGATCTGGACAACGTGCTGTACGAGGTCATCAACGAGGGTGGGGAGCCGGCCTGGGACCGCTGGGTCGTGGAGACGGTCCGGGAGTACGAACGCACGAAGCCCAAGCAGCACCCCATCGGGATCACGGGCCATGGGGCCGAAAATGTGGCGAGCATGCTGTCGAGCCCGGCGGACTGGATCTCCCCGGGACGCAGGGACGGGTACGGCGACGATCCGCCCGCCTGGGACGGCCCCAAGGTCAGCCTCCTGGATACGGATCATGTCTGGGGTATCGGGGGCAATGTGCCTTGGGCCTGGAAGGCGTTCCTGCGCGGGCACAATCCTCTCTTTATGGACCCCTATGACGGACGGGTGCTGGCAGACTCGTTCGAACCCAAGTTTGCCTCCCTGTGCCGGGCGTTGGGGGATGCGAGGCGCCTCGCCGGGCGCCTCGATCTCGCCCGCATGACGCCGCGCGGCAAGCTCTGCTCGACGGGGTACTGCCTGGCGGACATGACGGGTGACCGGCCTGCCTGCGTCGCCTACCTGCCCAAGGGCGGCAAAGCGACGCTCGACCTCTCCGGGGTGGAAGGGACGATGGCGGTCGAGTGGATCGACCCCGATACGGGGGAGATGGTGCCCGGGCAACCGGTCGCGGGCGGTGCCCAGCGGGAGTTGTCGGCGCCGTTCGGGGGGCATGCCGTGGTGTATGTCCGCCGGGAGCGTGACTGAGGGCGCAAGAGGGGGACGGCCGTCGGGGGCGCCGGCCGGTACGGGGGCAAAAAACCAGTACAGGGCGCGGCCCTCCGCGCCCGATCCCATGGCCCTCGGCCGTCGGGGGCGCCGGCCGGTACTGTCGACGGGGGCGGTACGCCGCACGGCCCCACGGGCAGCCCCCTGGGAGAAACATCATGCTGAAAGACCTGACTGCACGTTCGATTGCTCCGCTGCTGCTGTCCGGGGTGCTGCCGGCCGCCGCTGCGGTCGAGAGTATCTACCCGGGGGACTCCTGGGCCGTCGCGGAGCCGGCGGAGGTGGGGATGGACGCCGGGGCCCTGGCCAAGGCTCGGGACTATGCCCTCAGCGGGGGCGGCTCGGGTTGTGTCATTCGGGGTGGATACCTGGTGTGTTCGTGGGGCGACCAGAAACAGCGCTACGACCTGAAGTCGACCACGAAGTCCTTCGGCACAGCGGCCCTGGGCCTGGCCTTGAAGGACGGCCGGATGCGGCTGGAAGACCGCGCCCGGCAATACCATCCGGCTCTCGGGACTCCTCCCGAAACCAATGCCCAGACCGGTTGGCTCGACGACATCACCCTCCTCCACTTGGCCTCGCAGACGGCGGGATTCGAGAAACCCGGCGGCTACACGCCGCTGCTGTTCCGGCCGGGCACGCAGTGGGACTACAGCGACAGCGGCCCCAACTGGCTGGCGGAGTGCATCACGCTGGTCTACCGCCGTGACCTGGACGAACTGATGTTCGAGCGCGTGTTCGGCCCCCTCGGCATCCGGCGGGAGGACTTGGTCTGGCGGAAGAATGCCTATCGTCCGGATCTGCTGGAAGGCATCAAGCGCCGCGAGTTCGGCGCCGGCATCCACGCCAACGTCGATGCCATGGCGCGCTTCGGGCTGCTCTGGCTGCGGGGCGGCCTCTGGCGGGATGAGCAGATCCTGCCGAGCGCGTTCGTCGACCGGGCGCGGACCACGGTTCCCGGGGTGCCCGGGCTGCCGGTGCGGGTGCCGGAAAACTACGGCAACGCCGCGAACCACTACGGACTGCTCTGGTGGAACAACGCCGACGAGACCATCGAGGGACTGCCCCTGGACACCTACTGGAGCTGGGGCCTCTACGACAGCCTGATCGTCGTCATGCCCTCCCTGGACATCGTGGTCGCCCGGGCCGGACGTTCCTGGGAACGTCGGCAGGGCGCCGGTCACTACGAGGTGCTCAAGCCATTCCTGCTGCCGATCGTGGCGGCGGCAACGACGGGTGGTGCCGCGGGCGGGCACGCGGGGCCGGCGTCGGGTGGTCTTCCCCCCTACCCTCCCAGCCCGGTCATCGCGGGAATCCGCTGGGCCTCGCCCGAACACATCCTGCGCCTGGCGCCGGGCAGCGACAACTGGCCCCTGACCTGGGCCGACGACGACCATCAGTACACGGCCTACGGGGACGGGTGGGGCTTCGAGCCCAAGCTGCCGCAGAAGCTCAGCCTGGGCGTCGCCCGGGTCGAGGGCGCCCCGGACGGTCCCGTCGGCGTCAACATCCCCTCGGCCACCATGGAACAGACCGGGGACGGACGCCGGGGCCGCAAGGCCAGCGGCCTGCTGTGCGTCAAGGGACGTCTCTACCTCTGGGCTCGCAATGCCGGGAATGCCCAACTCGCCTGGTCCGACGACCATGCCGTCACCTGGCAGTGGGCCGACTGGCGCTTCACAGAGAGCTTCGGCTGCCCCGCCTTCGTCAACTTCGGCCGGGACTACGCCGGGGCCCGGGACCGCTACGTCTACGTGGTTTCCTTCGACAGCGACACGGCCTACGATCCCGCCGACCGCATGGTCCTCGCCCGGGTCCCCGTCGACCGCATCGTCCAACGCGATGCCTACGAGTTCTTCGTGGGCAGGAGGGAAAACGCCGATCCCATCTGGGACAGGGACATCGCCAGGCGCGGCGCGGTCTTCGAGCACCCGGGCCGCTGCTACCGCGGCGGCATGACCTACCATCCCGTGCTCAGGCGCTACCTGTGGGTCCAGATCATCCCGGGCAGCGACACCCGCTTCCAGGGAGGCTTTGGCGTCTACGACGCCCCCGAGCCCTGGGGGCCATGGACGACCGCCTTCTTCACCGAGTCCTGGGATGTGGGCCCGGGCGAATCCGCCAGTTTCCCGACCAAGTGGCTGAGCCCGGACGGCCGCAGCGGGTACCTCGTGTTCTCCGGCAACGACCATTTCTCCCTGCGCGAGGCGACGTTCCTGACCCCCGCGGACGTACCGTGACGCAGCGTCCGGTCGTCCCCTGGACGGCGACGCTCCGCGGAGCCGCATCCCCATCCCCTGGAGGGCGACGCTCCGCGGAGCCGCATCCCCATCCCCTGGAGGGCGACGCTCC
>JAFGRS010000425.1 GCA_016935045.1 Lentisphaeria bacterium
GAACCTCTGGGCCCGCACCGACCGGCTCTACGTCAAACAGTTCAAGTCCGACACCAATCTCAATCTCTACCTCCTTCTCGACTGCAGCGCCAGCATGCTCTGCGCCCACGGACCCTCCCCCAAGTGGCACTACGGCGCCCGGGCCGCCGCCGCCCTCGCCTACCTCGCCCTCCTCTCCCGTGACGCCGCCGGAATCTACCTGCTCGGAGGCGGGGTCCGGGATCACATCCCCCCCAAGGTGCGCCCCGGACAACTGCGGGAAATCGCCGCGCTGCTCGAACACGCCGATGTCCGCGGCGCCAGTCATCTGCCGCGGGAACTCGAAGAGGCCCTGCAGCTCTGCCGCAGACGAGGCATCGCCGTGCTGATCTCCGACCTCTTCGACGAGGACGCCACCGTGCTGCGGGGTCTGAGCGACCTGCGCTTCTACGGGCACGAGGTCATCGTCATGCACGTGCTCGATCCCTGGGAGTCCCACCTGCCGGCGCAGGGCCAGTACGAGTTCCGTGACCTGGAAACCGAAGAACGCCTGCAGGCGGACACCGCGGCCGTCCGGGAAAGCGTCCGCCGGGATGTCGCCGCCTGGCAGGACGGCCTCCGGCGCGGGTGCGTCGAGCAGGGCATCGACTGGATCGCCACCACCACCCGCAGCCCCCTGGCACAGGTGCTCGTCGACTACCTCCTCACCCGCTCGGGAATGACCTGATGATCGGCTGGGTCCACATGATCATGCTGGCAGGTATGGCGGCCCTCAGCATACCGGTCATCATCCACCTCCTGCGCAACCGACGCTTCGAACCCGCCGAAATCGGCAGCCTGCGCTTCCTCCGACGAGCCGTCAGGGAGAATGTCCGCTGGCGACGCATCCGGGACCTGCTCCTGCTCCTGCTCAGACTCCTCGCCATCGCCCTGCTCACCGCACTCTTCGCGCGCCCCTTCCTGATCCGGCCCGGCTCCGAGGAGGACCGCGACGCGGATGTGGTCCTGCTGCTCGACGCCTCCGGCAGCATGGGTGGGAGGCTCCTGGGACGGCCGCTGTGGGACGTGGTGCGGGACACGGGCAGCACGGTCCTGGCCGGCCTTCCCGATTCGGCGCGCGCGGTCACGGCCTGTTTCGCCACCGACGTGGTTGTCTGCGAAGGCAGGTTGCCCGAACGCCCGGCGGCCGGCAGCGGCTCGGACTACGCCCGGGCCCTGACCTGGGCAGCGGACCGCCTGCGGCACTCGAAGGCGACCTGGAAGGACGTGGTGCTCGTCTCGGACCTCCAGCGCACGGGCCTGCCGGAGCAGCTTCTCGAAGACTGGCCGGGAGATATCCCCGTCAGCCTGCGGTCCCTGCCGGAGCCCGGTCCCTTCAACCTCGCCGTCGCTTCGCTGCGCTGCCTGACCCCCTATCCCCAGGGCCTCGCGCGCTTCGCCGTGCACCTCGTCTGCAGCGGCGACGCCCCCGCCGACCCGGTGGGCATCCTCCTCCGCGTCGGCGACACCGAGGAACGCAGATCCCTGCCCCCGGAGTCCCAGGATGTCGTCTTCGAGATGCCGGACCCGCCCGCGGGACTGGTGCGAGGGACCGTCCGGGTCGAAGCCGCGGACGCCTGGCCTGATGACAATGCCCTCGATTTCGCCTTCGAA
Organism: Lentisphaeria bacterium; assembly: GCA_016935045.1. Lineage (GTDB taxonomy): Bacteria > Verrucomicrobiota > Lentisphaeria > Oligosphaerales > JAFGRS01 > JAFGRS01. The sequence continues at coordinate 1,633 of JAFGRS010000425.1, forward strand.
CTGCGCCGGTCTCTGCGGGTCGCCGTGGTCGAGGGCACGCCCGGCGAAACCCTGGCAGCCGGGCCGGGGTACTTCCTCTCCACCGCCCTCGCCGGAGAACGGGACGGAACCGGCCGGGCCGTCTACGCGGTGCGCACGCTGACCTCGATCGAGGCACCCGAGGAGTTCGATGCCGTCGTGCTCTGCGATGTACCCGCCCTGGGCGAGGAGCGTGCCCGCCGTCTGGCCGAAGCGGTCCGCCGCGGCGCCGGCATGCTCTGCTTCCTGGGGGACAACACGGACGAAAGGGCGTGGCAGGATCTCCAGCGTGCCGAACTCCTTCCCGCAGCCGTCAGGCGAACCCGCGTCCCCGTCCCCGAACCCATCCTGGACTGGGACCCCACCCATCCCATCATGCGGCCCTTCGGCAATGTCGAAGCCGGGACCCTCGCCCGGATTGTCTTCCGCGATGCCTTCGAACTCGAGCCACACCCCGATGCCGCCGTCGCGGCACGACTCAGCGGCGGGCACCCGGCCATCCTCTCCGCCAAACTCGGACGCGGAACCATCGTCGTCGTCACCAATCCCTGCAACCGGGCCTGGACAGACTGGCCTACGGAACGACTCTACCTCCCCCTCGTGCGCGAGATCGCCGCCTTCGTCACCCGACTCCGGGACCGCGAGGGCGCCCTCGTCCACACCCAGGCATCCCTCCGTGATCCCCTCCCCCCCGGGGTGCACGAGAGGGACGGGACTCTCACCATGGTACATCCCGCCGCGGACGAATCCCGCATCGAGCGCTGCTCCGAAGCGGAGTTCCGGGCCATGCTGGGGATCGGGCCGGCACCGGATCGCGCCATCGCCAACAGCGATGCGGACCTGCCCTCGGGACGCGAGCGCCGCAACGAACTCTGGCGCTGGTTGGCCGTCGCCCTGGCCGCCGTGCTGTTCGTCGAGTCGGTCACCGCGGACTGGCCGCGCCGTCGCCCTGCCGAGACGGGATAGAAGACCCCCTGGAAACCCCCGGTTCCGGCCTCCTCCCACGGCAGGAACACCCGGGCAAGGAGGAGACCCATGGCAACACCCCCCAACATCGTCCTCATCATGACCGACCAGCAGCGCGCCGACATCTGCCGGCGGGAAGGCTTCCCCCTCGATACCACGCCCTTCCTCGACACGCTGGCTGCCCAGGGCACATGGTTCAGCCGCGCCTACACCGTGGCCCCCGCCTGCGGACCGGCCCGGGTCAGCATGCTTACCGGGCGTTTCCCCACGGCCACCCGCGTGCGGACCAACCACAACATCATGGATGCCCGCTACGAAACCGACCTGGTCGACGTCCTGCGCCGGAGGGGCTACGCGACCGCCATGTGCGGCAAAAACCACAGCCACCTGCAGCCGGACCGGATGGACCACTGGTTCCCCATGGGACACGGCGGCGGACAGGGGGAACAACGGAGCCCGGAGGAGAAGGCCTTCGATGCCTGGC
>JAFGRS010000426.1 GCA_016935045.1 Lentisphaeria bacterium
GGAGGCCGTGCCCGCGGCCACGTACAGTACCCCGGCCGGACCCGCCACGACCGCGCACGGAGATACGTACACCGGATCGGCCCCGACGGCTCGCGCGGCACACAACAGAGCAGCCAGAACCGCGGGAGCCAGCCATCTTGCTCGCATATTGTCAGCCTCCAGGTTGCGGCGGATGCCGTTGTATACACTCGGTCCACGCGCTCTGCAAGCGCTTCCCCCTCCGGCCGGGGATGTTCGCGCCAATCCCCGCCGCAGCCGGCGACCCTTTCCCGGCGGTATCCCCCAGGGCACCACGTTCCCGGCGGCATCTCACTCGCGGATGCGCAGCGTGGCGTCCACAAGCGCCGCCATTTCCGCGTTGGTCAGGCGCCTGCCGGGTTCCTCGAGTCCGCGCGGCAGGATATCGAGTTCGTACCCCTTGTCCAGGACCGGTTTCCAGGGCGGGTCCACCCGGCCCTGCCAGGTCGGGATACCGTAGACCGCGAAGATCAGGGTGAGGGCATCGACCAGGGCAACCGGTCCCTCGGGCGCGAAACGATCCGCGACAGGACCGGGCAGCCAGCCATGCTGTCGCGCCGCCGCCGCATAGGGCTCCAGCGGGTCGCCGGCCGGGATATCGGCGAAGGACGGGGTTGCCGCATCCGGAGCGTCCAGGGCAATCCCGGCGGCCGGCGTGCGGTCTTCCTGCAGGCGGTTCCAGCTGTCCACCACCCAGCGCAGGGCCCGGGCCCGCGTGACGGGTTCCTCCGGCTCGAAGCGGTCGTCGGGGCAAGCGTGGAGGAGGTCCCTCGAAGCGAGGGAGGCGATGGCCTCGGCAAAGCGGTGATGCTGGATGTCGGCGAAGCGGGTCCGGAAGATCCCGATATGGGTGTCGCCGCGGCCGGGGCGGTCGGCATCGCCGAAGCGCAGGCTGGCCAGAATCGCGCGCATGTCCTCGCCGTTCTCGGTGAAGGCGGGGGGGGCGTCGATGTACTCGAAGACGAACTCGAACTCCTCCTGGATCAGGACGGCGGTCAGCAGGCGTCTCACCTCCCCCGGGATCTCGGTTTCGGTCTCCGTGATGCAGAACCAGCCCGGCAGACCGTCCACGCGCAGGTCGGCCTCTTTGCGCAGCACCCGTTCGCCGTAGCACGCCCGGATGTGCTCCCGGAGACGGTCCCCGGCCGGCTTGGCCGCCTGTTCCTTCGGTACCCGCCGGCAGGAGAGCTGGGCCACGCCTTCGCAGTTCCCCTTCTGCCAGATGGTAAGGAGCTGTTCGTAGGGTTCGGATCCCGGGTTGTCGCGTCCTCCCCAGCCCTCGGGCAGGGCGATGGCGGCCGGAGGCCGGGTGAAGGTGAACTGGCGCCGGGGTTCGGGCGGCCGGGAGTCCGCGCCATCCAGCAGGCGGATCCCGTCGAGCAGCTCGCCGATGGCCTGTTTTTGTGCCTGGGAGGCGCCGTCTTCGAGGACGTAGGAGAGAGTGATCATCGTGTTGCCCACGAAGACATGCCAGAGCACGTGCCTGTCCTCGACGGAGGTGAAGGACACCCTCCAGGCCTCGGCGCCGCAGAAGAGGGTTTCCTCACGCTCGAAATCCGGAAAGCGGCTGCGGTTGCTCTGGTGTTCCTTGGCCATTTCATCCTTGAAGCCGGCATCGATGGGGAAGGGCCTGCGATCGAAATGGACGCCGACCGCGGCGGGATCCGCCACCGCCTGCTGGGCGACGAGAAAGCCGTCCTCCCCCAATTCCTCGAGTTCCCAGGAGGGAGGCAGGGGCGCCTCGAGCCGCGGGTAGATCTCCGTGCGCAGGAGCCGTTCGCTGTTGGCCCGGTTGTACCAGGCCAACTCGTGCACCAGCCGGGCCTCGGCAACCGCGTCGGAGAACGCCTCCCCACCCAGATGCGCACCAATCCAGGGACGCGCCTCCCGGATGTCCAGCACGTAGCCGACGTTCTCGGCATAGGTGCGCAGAAACACCGGGACCCCGATCAGGACCCCCTTCGACCCCAGCACCGTACCCCCGGAACTGCCGTGGTCGATGTCCGTGTCGGTCTTGAAGCAGGCATACTCGTTCAGCTTGTCAAAACCGCTGATCTGGCCCCGGGTCACGGTCAGGGTCTCGCCGCCGCTGGCGGGATAGCCCAGGACCTGGATGCTCTGCCCCTCCCGCAGGGTGAAGGACGCCCGCCAGTCGTGGCAGCGCAGAGCCGGCAGGGGCGTGCCCAGGACGTCGGCCGGGTTGAGGCGGAGCAGGGCCAGGTCCAGGGACTTGTCGTGGGCAACGAGGCGGGCCGTGGTTCGGCGCGCCGGTTCCCGCCGCATGTCGAAGCTGATGTCGATCTCGAACCCGTCGAAGGGCCGCATGTCGTTGTCGTCGAAGATGACGTGATGGTTGGTCAGCACGTGTCCGTCCCGGGTGATGACCGTTCCCGACCCGGAGCCGGCCGGGACGATACGGTCGGTCCGCGTCCGCTTGTAGCTGATCACCCGTACCGTCGGCGACATCTGGCGGAAGTCGTCCGCGGCCCGCGGGGCCACCGCACCCAGGCAGAGCAACGCTGCCACCCATCCGGCTGTACCGCGTCTCCGCATCCTCGACTCCTTGCCCGAGGGTCTGGGCCCGCAACCACGCGCCCGGTTGGCCGTTTCCCCGCGGCCCGGTTACGTTATTGCCGTCACGGAGAAAGCCAAACGCGCCCGGCGCAGGGACGGCGGCACGGTGAAGGATCGGCACCGCTTTGCACTGCATGCGGATTTCCGGCCCGCGGGGGACCAGCCCCAGGCCATCGCGGCCCTCTGCGCCTCCCTCGCCGAGGGACAGCGCTAC
>JAFGRS010000427.1 GCA_016935045.1 Lentisphaeria bacterium
ATCGGCTCAGCGGGAGCCCTTCGACTGGGCTCAGGGCCTTGAGCATTTGTCGTTTTCTGACAGTTTTTGGCAGGGTGGAAGCTGACGATGGCCTGCCTTTGGGGTGACATGCCGGCTTGCGGTGGTATAGTAGTGGGCTTGGTCCGGGCCGCATGCGGGTGGTTGGGCTGTCCAGACCGATTGGTTTTTCCTCTTGCTTCTGTAGGGCACACATGGCACGCACATTTCCACTGGAGCGGGTACGGAACGTCGGCATCATGGCTCACATCGATGCGGGCAAGACGACCTGTACCGAGCGCATTCTGTACTACACGGGCCGGTCCCACAGGATGGGTGAGGTGCACGACGGCCAGGCCACCATGGACTGGATGGTTCAGGAACAGGAGCGTGGCATCACCATCACCAGTGCGGCGACGACCTGCGAGTGGCGTGGTCACCAGATCAACCTCATCGACACCCCGGGCCATGTGGACTTCACGGTGGAGGTCGAGCGCAGCCTGCGCGTCCTCGATGGTGTCATCGGTCTGTTCTGCGCCGTCGGGGGCGTGGAGCCGCAGTCCGAGACGGTGTGGCGCCAGGCCGAGAAGTACGATGTTCCCCGGATCTGTTTCGTGAACAAGATGGACCGTATCGGCGCCGACTTCCTCGGGGTGGTCGAGGCGATTCAGGACCAACTCGGGGCGAACGCCGTACCGGTGGTTCTTCCCATCGGCCAGGGCGCCGACTTCCGCGGGATTGTCGATCTCGTGCGTCGGGTGGCCGTCTACTACGACGAGGGCGACCTGGGAACGACGTTCCGTGAGGAACCCCTGACCGAGGAACTGGTCGCCTACGCGGAGCCCTGGCTGCACCACCTGGTGGAGAAGGTGGCCGAGGTCGATGACCGACTGCTCGAGAAGTACCTCGCCGAGGGACCGATCGCGGAAGCGGAGATCCGCGCCGCGATCCGCCAGGCAACCCACCGGCACCTGATCTGCCCGGTGCTGTGCGGCAGCGCCTTCAAGAACAAGGGTGTCCAACGCCTCCTCGACGCGGTGGCGGATTATCTCCCCAGCCCTCTGGACCTGCCGCCCATCAGCGGCAACTGCCTGCAGGGCACGCCCATCGAGCGTGTCCCCAGGGACGACGGTCGTCTCGCGGCGCTGGCCTTCAAGGTGGTCACCGACAGACACGTGGGCAAGCTGATCTACGTGCGCGTCTACTCGGGGACCCTCGAGGCGGGGACCTACGTACTGAATTCCTCCCAGGGCAAACGGCAGAGAGTGGGTCGGTTGTTCCGGATGCACGCCAACCGCCAGGAACAGATCGACTGCCTGCACAGCGGCGAGATTGGCGCGGTGGTGGGTCTTGCCGACACCGTGACCGGTGACACCCTGTGCTGCGAAGACGCTCCCATCGTGCTCGAAGCCATCGACTTCCCGGCTCCCGTCGTCAGTGTGGCGGTGAACACCGAGTCGCGGAGTGACCGGGACAAGCTCCAGAGCGGTCTGATCAAACTGGCCGAGGAGGATCCCACCTTCGTGGTGACGGTGGACAGGGAGATGGAGGATACCGTCATCTCCGGTATGGGCGAACTGCACCTGGAGATCATCGTCGACCGGCTCAAACGTGAGTTCCGGGTGCCCGTGGTCTGCGGCCCCCCGGAAGTCGCCTACCGGGAGACCATCACCACCGCCGTCGACATCGACGAACGCTACCGCAAACAGACCGGCGGCCATGGGCAGTATGCCCACACCATTGTCCGCGTCGAGCCCCTGGACCCGGGTCAGGGATTCGAGTTCATCAACGAAGTCAAGGGGGGGAACATTCCACGGGAGTACATTCCGGCCGTGGAGAAGGGGATCATCGCGGTGATGGCGCAGGGCGTCTGGGCGGGCTATCCGGTGGTGGATGTGCGCGTGGTGCTGCTGGACGGCTCCTCCCACGAGGTGGACAGCTCGGAGATGGCGTTCCGCATCTGCGGCGCGATGGCCTTCAGGAAGGCGTTCATGCGCGGCAATCCCGAACTGCTGGAACCGGTGATGCGCCTGAACATCACCACACCGGAGGATCACGCCGGGGGAATCGCCGGCAGCCTGTGCGGCAAACGCGGCCGCATCCTCGGTATGGAACCCCAGGGCAATGCCCAGGTGCTGCGGGCGCTGTGTCCCCTGGGGAACCTGTTCGGCTACACCAGCGAACTGCGCAACATGACCCAGGGGCGCGCCGGCTTCACGATGCAGTTCGAGCGCTACGAGGCGGTGCCCTATTCGGTGGCCGAGGAGATCGTCCGCAAACACCGCCGCAAGACGGACTGAGGCCGCTCCCGCGGGGTGGGGGCACTACCTGCCGAGATGCAGGACGCGGCACAGCCCCGGCAGCGGGTCAACGGGAATGTCCGTACCGTCCACATGGAGGGCTGCCGGCTTCGCTCCGTCGTCGAAGTCCGTGCGTCGCACGAGCAGATCGTTCCCGAGGCGCAGGGCCGACAGCACGGGGCCCGGCTCGGAAGGGACGTCGAAGCACACCGGCGTGCCCCGGAGGAGGAACTCCCGGTATGCCTGGGAGGCGGCATAGACCTCCTGCACCAGGCGGGTTTCCTTCACGGTCTCGGGGCGCGTGCACCACATGGCCAGGCCGTCGTGTCCCCGCAGCAGCATATGCCAGAGGAGTTCCTGGTAGGCTGTCTCGCTCATCTGGCGCACCGCCGGATCGGGGTCTTTGGGCGGCGCAGTGGTGTGCCAGTGCACGAAGCTGATGAGGGGCAGTTCGGGAGGCGCCGAGCGGGCCGCGTTGGTGGCCACCTTGAGCATGTTGTAGAACCAGCGGTAGTCCGGAACCGGGGTGTCGTACCAGGCGAAGGTACGGTACCAGGTGTAGACCACCGGCATGCCAAAGGTGTACCCGGTCTCGGCAAATCCCCGGAACCACGGCCGGCAGCGCTCCCTGCCGTCCAGCCGGAAGGGATGCGCGGCGGATGCTTCCACCTCGAAGTAGTCGTACCAGTAGCGCCAGCCGTCGTTGGGGTATTCGGCATAGTTGCCCACGAGGGCGCGGGGATAGGCTTTCCGGACGACCTCCGCGTAGACGCTCCTCTGCATGTCGCAGCGGATCCGTCGAAGGGCCTGCTGAAAGGAGAGGAAGTTCTCGTCGATGTCCGGAATGTGCTGACGACAGCGCTGACAGCGGCGCGCCAGTTGCCAGGAGTCGTTCCACTCGATGGGGCCGTCGATCTCCCAGTCGGCGATCACGAGATCCAGTGGCAGGTCCCGTTCGCGATAGGCCTCGACGTAGTACGCCACCTGTTCCCGGATCGCGGCGTAGCGGTGTTGCAGGGCAAAGGGACAGCCGATCTTGACCTTTTCGGAGTGTGAGAGATCGAAGAAAGGGTTCCCCTCCGCGTCCACGTGAGCCGTCGCCGGATCGCCGTCGAAGAAGCGCTGCATCGTCCCGGTGCTGTTGACCACCACCGGCAAGCCCAGCCGCTTGAGTGTCGCGGCCGTTGCCAGAACCGCGGGGAGGTTCCGCTCGCGTGCCGGGTGGTTCCAGCCCGCCACCGTCGCGATGCCCCGCAGGTCCAGTTCCTTCAGGACCTGCTCGCTCTCCGCCTCGGACGCGAAGGCGATGTTCTGCAGGGCCCAGACGATGAGGGGCAGGCGTTTCCCGCGTGGAACGGCGAGGGGTTCGGTCTCGGCAACCACGGCAAGAGCCAACTCACGCGGCGTCATGGCACGACCCTTCTCTTCGCCCTGAAGCCCGCAGGCCGCGAGCATCCCGAGCACCCATGCACGCACCAGACGGCATACTGGTCGACACCCGTATCCCATGCCACACCTCCGGCCGCGACAGACGGCACTGCGGTGCTGCAGCCGAAGCCGGCGTACAGCGATGCGTGCCGTTGCCGCGGCGAGTCCCTCCAGCCGCCTCGGCATCTGCCCGGGGCCCACGCTCGCCGGCTGCGCCGCTCCTCGGTCCGGCCGGATCATGCCGTGGAAGTGCCCCATCCAGTACGGAAGCAGCCAGAATGTCCCGCATTCTTCGGTCTCGTCGTGGCCGCCATCGAGGCGGTAGGGATTCCCATTCCACTTGTGGATGGGCCGTTCGAGCCAGGGAACGGG
>JAFGRS010000428.1 GCA_016935045.1 Lentisphaeria bacterium
CCCTCCAGGGGATGCGGCTCCGCGGAGCGTCGCCCTCCAGGGGATGCGGCTCCGCGGAGCGTCGCCCTCCAGGGGATGCGGCTCCGCAGGAGCGTCGCCCTCCAGGGGGGGCGTCAGTTCCAACTGTTGACGTCGTCCGGCTTGCCGTTGTCCTGTTCCTCGTCCGAGCCGAAGGACCAGATGATCACTTTTTCATAGATGGGGTCGAGGGTCCCGTCGCCGTTGCGGTCGTAGGTGTGTCCGGCGGGGTTGGCTGTGGTATCCCCGTCGATCTGTCCGTCGAAATCCGTATCGATGACGATCCAGTAGCGGTTTCTCCAGGGATCGAGGTACTCGCCAGGCCCCTGGTCCGAAACGACTTCGAGATAGCGTTTGCCGCGTGGATTTGCGCCCTGGAGGTACTCGATCAGGTGGACGTAGTCATTCCCGACGCCTATCGCGTACCAGTCCAAGGCAGGGAAGTTGTCCGGCAGGAACGGGGGCACCCCATAGTCCCCCTCGTAGAGGGCCATGGCGGTCTGGAGGGCCTTCATCTCGGTCTTGGCCTTGGTCTTGCGGGCATGGTTGCGGGCCGCGGAGAGTGCGGGCAGGAGCATGCCGGCCAGCACGGCGATGATGCCGATGACCACGAGCAGCTCGATCAGGGTGAAACGGTTGCGGCGTGTCGTCATAGTACTATCTCCTTTGGCCCGGTTTTTTCTTGGAGACCTTTTTGTTTCGTTGTCCCGGCGCCCGCCCCGCCCTCCATGAAACGGTCGTGGAACGCCTCCTGGCGGGCCAGCAACTCGAGTGTCTTGCCGACCTCGGCCTTCAGCTCCACGATGCGCTCATGACTCGGCACGCTCATACACCAGGCGCCCTTTCCGGCGGATACTCTCTGCATGCAGCGGGTCGATCCGTTCCATCTGCACCAAGTCGACCGGAAAACTCGTCACATCCTCGGCGTCGGCCAGCATCGCGAAGAAACGCCGCGGATTCGTCACGCCTTCCACCGCGATGTCGATGTCGGACACTTCGCTGAAGCCCCGACCGTGCAGCAGCGAGCCCCATTGCCAGACCCGGGTCGGCTCGTACCCCAGGACGATCCTCTCGACGATGGCGGCCGCATCCCGCCGGACCCGTTCAAGGCGTTCCCGGAGGACAGCCTCCCGCTCCGCCGCCCGGCGCCGCAGGCGTCGCGCCGCCGCCGCGTAGTCGAAGGGGACCGTCGTTGTCAGCGCTGCTTCCAACTGCAGATGTCGTCCTCGGTGTCCGGCAATTCATCGTCTCCCAGGGAGCGCAGCCGGTAGCCCATGTCCGCATCGAGGCGATACTGGAATGGGTTTTTCCACCCGTCCAGATACGCCCCGCCGGCGTACCCTTCGAGGTAGGGCCGGCCGGTCTGGGTGTGGCGGAAATCGTCCAGGTTGGCGATGTTGAAACTGACGAAGCCGCTGCTCGATCCCGCCATCACCGCCTCGCCGGGATGGTATCCACGGTCAAGGGAATGCTCCTGCAGGGCCAGCATCATCTTCTCGAGGGCCGCCTTGGTCTTGGCCTCGGCCGAATTCCGACTCACCGCCGCGGCGACACCGATGACCAGCCCCGCCAGTACGAACATGATGGCGATGACCGCGAGGATCTCGATGAGGGTGAAGGGGCGGCGTATCTTGGCTCTGGCAGGCATGGCTCGGCGGCACCTTTCGTTGCTGACTCTCCCGCTGCCGGTCGTGCGGAGGGATATCACCTGCGCCCCGGCGTCTGCTGCTGCTGTGCGGCTTTTCTGCGGCCCGCGACCTCGGTAAAGGCGCACTCTTCGGTTTCCGAAGGCGTAAACCAGTCCCTGCCGATGGGTTTCCCGAGGATCTTCTCGGCTTGGGCGTAGGCTTTGGTCAGTCCCTCGATGGCCTGATCCATCTTGCTCTGGTCTGCGGCATCGTAGCCTTTGACGATCTGGTCGTTCAGGTCGGCGATCACCTTGTAGACCTTGGCGACCTTGAGGTACTCCTGGGCCTTGGTCTCGCTCTTGGGTTGAGCCTCCCTCGCCTTCGCCACCAGGGACTCGACCAGGGCGCGGTGACGTTCTCGGTCCCGCTCGTTGGCCTTGGCCACCAGCCCGTAAACCAGCTCAAATTCTTTCTTCGGAGGCAAGGGGTCCTTCTGCATGCGCGCGAGGATGCCCATGTGAACCTGGATCTGCTGCTTCTGAATGTCCGTGTAGCTGTCGGCACGGGCCGTCGGAAGCCCCACCGACAGGACCAACAGCAACAGACCGCCGAAGGCACACGCGACCCCCACCCGACTCGTCCAGGGAAGACTCCTGCTGACACGCATGCTCATTCCTCCAGGTACTCCACGCGGTCGACGCGGTAGCGGTTGCGCAGGGCATCCCGGTAGACGCTGGCGATGACTTTCTGCTGCGCCAGGACGCGGCAGTACCGGCCTGTATCGTACTCGCACACGTCGGCTCCTCCCGGATTGTTGCCCTTGAGGTCCTTGACGGACTGCCCGACCACGATGACGGTGTAGTAGTTCTGGCGCACCGTGAGCAGGTTGGCCAGGCGGCCGATGGTGGATTCGAGTTCCCGGTCCCGGTCTCCCTCCTGCAGGTCACCCACGCCGAGATCCGCAAGGGCGCCGCGTTCCACGATGTGGTTGGATGCCGTGGCCATGTGGGATGCCATGTCGGCCCCGGTCAGCGAGATGGCGTCGGAACCCGCCCCGGGGTCGTTGTAGGCGTCGTCATACTCGTAGACGGGGCTCGCAGGCAGGACGACGTTCCAGGCGGCCGTCAGGGGGGAGTTGACGTTGAACTTCCCGGTGGTCACGGTCCAGGGCCCCAGCTTGGTCTGGGAGAGGAGGCGGGCATCGCCGGCGGCGAAGCTGCGCAGATTGAGGGTGGCCCAGGGCTGGGCCCGATGGATGGCCCCCAGCTCCCAAAGCGAACGCATGGGCCCGTTACGCACGTACCAGGTCGAGATGCCGCCGTCGTCGGCCTGACAGGCGTCTTTCGGGTCCGCGAGGTTGTCTTCCGGGTCGGCTCCGGCGACGCCGAAGTCGAAGAGGGAGTTCTTGTGCCCGATGTCCCCCGCGCCGCCGTTTCGCCAGTCGTTCGGGTGGGTCCAGGCCCAGCAGGTATCCCAGGTATTGCAGCGGGGGTCGTTGGTCTGCAGGGCCGCATGACGGAACTGGGGTGCGATGACATTGGGCCCGGCGCTGACGGTATCCAGGAAGGAACCCGTCCAGTAGGAGGAATCGAGCAGGGCGCCCCCGGCGGCAGATCCCTGGGTCACGCGGATCTCGACGGCGGTGACGGAGAGGGGGATGTCGGGGTGCCAGTCCGTGACCCAGGTCGAGGATGACGTGCCGCTGGTCGGGATCAACGGCACCGCAGCGTAGCTGTGCGCCGCCACGGTGGCGGTGCCCGACCAGGTGATCTCCGTGCTCATCCCGGGCGGAGTGGTTCCAGGACCCCCATAGCCAAAGGTCGCCTTGACCTGGACGTAGACCTGATCCGGGTACGCCGGCAGCGAGCCGCTCCCCGGCGCGTCGTAGGGGTTGATCAGCTCCAGCTCGCAGTGCAGCAGGAAACGGCCCAGCATGCCGAAGTGCGGATGGTTCCGCCAGGCGTAGGCGACCTGGAATTCGACCTCGTTGTTGTAGGGCGACATCTCGAGGCCCACGAAATCGGGCCGGCCGTCGCCGTCCGTATCCCCCCAGGTGGGCAGCAGGTTGCTGTCCGAGTAGTCGATCAGGCTGGCCAGGACCTCGCGGCGCTGACGCGCGTCCGGCACCAGGTCCCGCATGGCCCGGATGCCGCCCGTGCCGCCGGCCGCGGCAGCGGGGAGCAGCGCCGGTCCGAGGCTGGGATTGGCGGGGTCCTGCCAGAAGCCCACGGGATCGGAGTCGAGCCAGGCCACGGCTTGCGGGCCGGTCATGGCGGTGGCCAGTTCGTCCCAGCCGTTGGTGCTGTTGCCGAGGTCCGGATCCCAGTGCATGCCGCTGAGGTCGAAGCGGTGATAGTCGGTCTGGTCCGTGCCGTTGTGGTAGGCCTCGATGTCGTAGCTGTCGGCGCCGAGGGCGAGATACTGGTTCAGCGTCAGGTTGGCGCCGTCGAAGAGATGCTGCAGGGAGAACCAGCGTCCCCGGTCCCAATTCGAGTCGCCGTTGCGGTCCCAGGGGATGCTGGGGAGATTGGCCCGGAAGGCGTCGGGAATCACGAGTTCCGCCATGCAGGTCCCGGTGCGGGTTTCGGACCCTTCGGGGATCCCCGTCGAGGTCCACGTCCCGTTGGCGTTGACGTCGTAAAAGAAGTACTGCCGGTAGGGCTGCTCGGTACCGTTGGGCCAGCCATTCCCGTCGTCGCCGCTGCCGCTGCTGTTGACGGCGAAGCAGAAGGGCTCCCAGTCCGGGGTGACGGCGGCGGTGGGATCGATCTTGCCACTCTCGTCCAGGACCAGGTAGGCGAAGCGTCCCACGAGGTCGTCGGTGCCGTCGCCGTCGACGTCGCCCAGGATATGCACCCACTCAGCCGAGCCGGCGGGAATGGCCGCGATCAGGCTGTCATCCAGGCCTGGGACCTGCAGCTCCGCCGGCAGGCCGCTGTCGTCCACGGTGTCGGGGTTGGCGCTGACCATGTAGTGTTGATCGCTGCTGCCGAACTCGGCGAAGGGGAAGCTGTTGCCGTCTGCCTGTGTCCAGGTGGGTGGGTAGACCCTCTCGGGGGAGGGCGCCCCGGCATAGGAGTACTTCATGGCGGCGATGACGCGGGAGAGGCCGCTCTCGCACATGAGGCGGGCCTGGAGCAGGTCCGCGTTGATGCCGGCGGCCATGCGGTCGGTCTTGCTGGTGTAGGCGAAGCTCATGGCCATGATGAGGAGGAGGGCCAGGACCCCCAGGGTCATCATCAGGGCCACGCCGCGCTGGCTGCGGTTCTGCGGTGCGTTGCGCTTGTTCATGTCGGCGTCCCCAGGCAGTGGCGCGGGCGGCGGGCTCAGGTGCCCTCGCCGCCCACGAAGATGATCTTGCGGAACGTGCGCCGGCTCTGATCCAGGCGTTGGGTCCGCAGGGGTTCCGGGAGGGCCAGGGCCCGCTCGTCCACCAGGGTCACGTTCACGACGAAGGCGCGGGGCAGGATGTTGCGCGTCCCCGTGAAGGCCGGGTACGGGTCGATGCGGAACTCCTCGACACCGCTGACCAGGACACGGCGGGCGTCGGAGACGCTGACCCACTGCGGCACCCCGTTGGCGCCGATGGTCTCGTTGGCCGCCGTCGTGCCGTAGAACCCCCACCCCGCGTTCGGATTGCCGCTCGTATTGACCTCCGGGTCGATGGAACGGCGCACGGCGTACATGCCAGCGGCATCAGCGGGATCGTAGTGGAAGGAGTAGCGCACCTTGTTGGTCCGCGCCGTCGC
>JAFGRS010000052.1 GCA_016935045.1 Lentisphaeria bacterium
GGCTCAGCAGGAGCTTCGCCCTCCAGGGGATGGGGCGTCGCGCAGTCGGTTCGGACTGGAGGGCGAAGCTCCTGCTGCGCCGATTCCCGAGTCCTTCCTGTTTTCACTGAGGCGTTGCCCTCTGCCTGCGGTACCCATTGCATCTTAATCCTCCCGCGGCTAGATTCCACCCTGTTCGGGCCAGGGTCCCGGTCCCGGTGCGGGGACGGGGGCCCGGCGGCGAGGCAGTTGCGGACGACCAGGGAGCAGGAACGGCATGGAAAGACGCAAGGTCGCTGTCCTCATGGGCAGCAAGAATGACCTGCCGAAGATTCAGGGGTGCGTCGACACCCTGGCGGAGCTTGGCATTCCACGCGAGGTGCGTGTGATGAGCGCGCACCGTACCCCCGCCGCGGTGGCCCAGTTCGCCTCCGGCGCCGCGGAGGGCGGGATCGGGGTGATCATCGCGGCCGCGGGTGGGGCCGCTCACCTTGCCGGGGTGGTGGCGTCCCACACCCTTCTGCCGGTGATCGGGATCCCGGTCGAGGGCGGCGCACTCAACGGCCTCGATGCGCTGCTTGCCACCGTCCAGATGCCTGCCGGCATTCCCGTGGCCACGGTCGCCATCGGCGGGGCGGGGGCCACCAATGCGGCGTTGCTTGCCGCCGAGATCCTGGCGCTGGGCGACGGGGACCTGCGCGCCCGGCTGGCAGACTTCCGCGAGCGCCAGCGTCGCAAGGTAGAAGACGCCGACCTGGAGGTACGCGGCAACCATGCCTAGAACGCTGCAACGACTTGCCCTGGCGGGGGCTCTTCTGCTGCTTGCCGGCGGGGTACGGACCCATGCTCGGGGGGAAGTCGCGTCCGCTGCCCCGACGGCCGTCGACCACCTGCGCGAACCCCTCTGCAGACTCCTCCAGGAACTGGCGGCCCGGCAGTTGCTGCCTCCCGGCGATGACCTGCAGCGGCAACAGGCCCTCGAATCCCTTCTCAACGCCTTCGCGCCGGGCGCGACCATCGTCTATCCGAATGGGGAGGGGGCGCGGCAGGCTGCCCTGCTGGATGCCGTCGTCCCCGTCAACGGGCGTTTCGGGTACATCCGCGTGGCCGCGGTGGAGAGCGGGATTGTCCAGGCCCTCGACGGCGCGCGGAGCCGACTGCCCGGCACGGTGCAGGCCGGCTACATCCTCGATGTCCGCGGCAGAGGCGGGAACGGGATTGCCGACGCCCAGGCCGCCGCGGAAACGCTCAAGGCTTGGGAACGTCCTCTCGTGGTCCTGGTGGACGGACGGACCCGGGGCGGGGCGGAAGCCCTTGCCGGCTCGTTGCGCCGGGCGTGTGACGCCGTGCTGGTCGGGGACGCCACGCAGGGTTTGCCCTACCCGTTCTCCCCGGTCCCCCTCCCGGGTGGGCTCACCGTGCTCCTGCCCGATGTGCCCAACGAAGGTCGTGCCAGTCCTCTGGAACCGGACGTGCCGGTCCCCCATGGCGGGGCGCACCCGGGGGTCGCGGCGGGTGTTCGCCAGGGTTTCGGGAGTGGCTTCGAGGGGACGTCCATCGGTAGCGATCTGTGTGTCCGCAAGGCATTGGATCTACTGGCTGCCATCTGTGCATTCCGCGAGAAGCATTTCTGAGTTCCGGCGCCGGAACGGGATGCGGCTGGTCGGCTGGGGGTTGCTGGTTGCCTCCATCGCCGCACGGGCCGCGGAGCCGGAGAGGGGGATTCGTGTCATCTGCGGCATCGAGGCCGTCCGCAAGGCCACCGAGCGCTTTGCCGCCGCCTGCGATGCGGACGTGGCCGAGTTTCTCGGACGGGATGTGCGGCCGGTGCGGCCCATTGTCCGCGTCACCATCGACGCCGCCGCCGTGCCGGAATCCGATCCGTTCCAGCTGGTGTTCCAAGGCGGCGAGTCGCCCCCGCGGGTGACCCACGGGTTGATCCGGGCATTCCTTCTGCGCCACGTCACCGAGACCGGCCGCCCCCCACCGGTCGTGACGTCCCTGGACTGGCTTGCGGCGGCGCTGACAAACCGTATCCTGTACGGCAACCGGGAAATGTACGACCGCTTTGTCCCGGACTATGAGCCGGCACGCTACCTGTTCTCCCGCAATCAGTTTCCTATCCTGGAACGGTTGCTCTGCCAGCCCGTGCCGCCGGACTCGTTGGTGGCCTACCGCCTCTACGCCGTGCACTGCGACCTCCTGGCGCTCTGCCTGCAGGAGACCTATGGCGAGACTATCCTCCATCGCCTGCTCGATACCGAACGGCATGGCCGTGGCGGCATGGAGGCCCTGGCGTTCCTCCTTAGTGATCAACTCATCGCGGGGGACAACCCGCAGGCCTGGTACGAGCGGACAGCCATGCAGGTGAGCCGCCGGGGGCGACGCCCGAGCGACGCGGAGTCCATCGCCCGACGCCTCGAGGAACTCGTCACCGTGCCCGTTGTCATGCCGGGGGACAGCGATTTCCGGGGCAAACGGGTGCCTCTCGAAGAGCTGCCGGGCGCCCTGGGGCAGGACCGACTCCGCCGTGAGGTGCTCGGGTTTCTGGAACGGGATTTCTACGAACTGCTCAAGGATGCGCCCGAGGGGTTGCAGGGTCCCCTGGCCGACTACATCGCGGCCTGTCAGGAAATGGGCAAGGGGCATACGCGCACGGCCCGACGCCTCCTTGCCAAGGCGCGCCGAACGTTTGCCGAGGCACTTGCGCGGCAACGCCGGCTCGAAGAACTCCTGGACGAGGTGGAATACCGCTATGTCCCCGCCGAGCGCCGCCTGGGCCTGTACCTCGACGTGGTGCGGGAGCGGCTGGCCGAAGAACGCCGTTTCGATCCGCAGCTGAGTGCCTTCCTCGACACCGTGTCCTCCGCCCCCAGGGTGCCTTAGCCTGGACTATGCACGCGACAGCCGACGGACGCGGGACCGGTTCGGGGGACTTCCCGTCGCCACGACCGCATCCAGGACCTCGGCGCCCGGGGTATCATCGTCCCCGGAACCCGCACCCGCCGAATCGAACCGCACCGCAGCCGCTTGGCACCCGGCCCGACCGGGATCAGGAAGCGAATGTGCGTAAAAAAGTAGGTTTGACCCCGCTGTCCTCATCGGTGCTATATTTCGGTTGCGTATGCGAGACGTGGCCACATTGCTCAACGAGATGGTGGCAGCGGGTGTCATCGAAACCTACGCGGTTTTTGGTGCGGTAGCGCAGATGCGCTATACCGAGGCCGTGGTGACCTTGGACGCCGATGTGTTGGTTGCCCTTCCCGGCGGGAACGAGCTGGTTCTGCTGACTCCCCTGTATGCCTTCTGCCTTCAGCGCGGCTTCCTTCCCGAGGGAGAGGCTGTCCGGGTGGGCGACTGGCCGGTGCAGTTCATCCCTGCGTTCAGTCCCCTGACGGAGGAGGCAATGCGCGACGCGGAAGTCGGAGAAGTGGATGGCATCCCGCTTCGGGTGGTAAGCGCCGTCCACCTTGCCGCGATTGCCATAAGCGCAGGCCGTGCCAAGGACCATGCCCGTGTTCTCGGCCTGCTCGAGGCCGGGGCTGTCAGCGCCGCTCAGGTCGCGGCTGTCTGCATGCGCCATGGCCTCGCGCCTGGATGGCATTGCTTCGCCAGGAGATTCCTGGATGAGAGATGAGATCAAGGCCCTCCTGGTTCGTCACGCCGAGTGGCAGCGCCACCGGTCGCGCCTGTCTTGGGAAGAGAAGCTGCGACAGGCCGTGGCAATGAGGGAGTCTCTGCGCTCCTATGTCAGAATCGGCTCCGTCGCCGGACACTCGGGACAGACACCGGCCGAATCGAACCGCACCGCAGCCGCTCGGCGCCCGGCCCGACCGGGATCCTGATCCTCCCGGGATTGTCTGTATTCCTTAATCTGTGCGGGCGAGGTCCTGTCTGCGCGTCCGCGCAGGCAGGCGCGAGGGGGCCAGCAAGACGGTGGGACGGGTGGCAGGAATCACCGAATGAATGCGTGCAATAAGCAAATGTGCGTAAGGAGGTAGGTTTGACCCCGTGAGCGCAGGGCTGTTTCAAGATCCCAACGCCGCCGCCGGGCTTCTTCCGGTGGAGCGCCGATCGGAGGGCGGTGAGGGGGCGTGGCCGCGCTCCCTCACCGCGAATCGGCGCTCCACTGCCGCAAGGGCAGTGGCGGCGGGAAGCGATTCGCCGGACCTTGAAACAGCCCTGCCGGGAGCGTGCTGGGGCGTAGCAAAGCGGGTGTCCGATGCTATGGTAGGGGCCGTTTCGGGTTGACGTCCCGGCCGGGTTGCGCCCGGGCGGGTCCCTTCCTGTCCTTGCCTCGGGAGGGCGGTTCACCCTTCCCAGTTCCAGAAGAAGCGATGGTTGGACGATGGACTTCACCTTTGCGGAAGATCTGCGGGAGTTCCTGGCGCATGCCTACGGCGTGGAGGTCGGGTCCATTCCGGTGGGGCCCTGTCCGGCGGAGTTCCGTGGGGATCTGACGGTCAGCGGTTATGTGCTGGCGCGTCAACTTCGGCGCAACCCGCTGGAGATTGCGGCGAAGTCGGCGGAGTTTCTAGGCTGCCACGAGGACGTGGGGGCGGTGGAGGCAGTCAAGGCGTTTGTGAACGTGACCCTCGTCCCCGCGGCCCTGATGCGTGACACGGTGGCGGACGGGCAGAAGCTGCTGGGGTCGGTGGTCCTGCCGGCGCCGGAACGCCGGCGCATTCTGATCGAGTTTTCGGCGCCCAACACCAACAAACCCCAGCACCTGGGCCATGTGCGGAACAACTGCATCGGCATGGCCACGGCCGCGATTCTCCGCCGGGTCGGGCACGACGTGGCGCGGGTGAACCTGGTGAACGACCGTGGCATCCACATCTGCAAGAGCATGGTGGCCTACCTGCGCTTCGGGCAGGGGGAAACCCCGGAGAGCAGCGGCAGGAAAGGGGACCACCTGGTCGGGGAGTACTACGTTGCCTTCGATGCCGAGTTCCGGCGGCAGGTTGCGGCCCTGCGCGAGGCACGGCCCGAGTGGGCCAAGGCATCGGACGAGGAGCTGTTTCTGCGCACGGAGATCGGCCGGACAGCCCAGGACATGCTGATCGCCTGGGAGAACGGGGACGGGGAGGTGCGGGCCCTGTGGGAGCGGATGAACGGCTGGGTGCTGGCGGGCTTCGAGGAGACCTACCGCCGCCTGGGAGTGTGTTTTGAGAAGACGTATCTGGAGAGCGAGACCTATACCCTGGGCCGGGACATCATCCGGCAGGGGCTCGAGTCCGGTGTCTTCCGCCGGCGTGAGGACGGGGCGGTCGTGATCGATTTCAGCGATCCCGCCCTGGGGAGCAAAGTGGTGCTGCGGAGCGACGGCACGAGTGTCTACGTGACCCAGGACATCGGCACCACGCTGTTGAAGCAGAACGAGTTTTCTCCGGATCAGCAGATCTGGGTGGTGGGGGATGAGCAGGTCTACCATTTCCGGGTGCTTTTCGCGATTCTCGGGGCCTTGGGGTATCCCTGGGCGGACCGCCTGGTTCACATGGCCTATGGGATGGTTCATCTGCCCTCGGGCAGGATGAAGAGCCGCGAGGGGACGGTGGTGGATGCGGACGACCTGGTCCAGGAACTCGAAGACCTGGCGCGGGCCGCCACCCTGGAGCGTGCCGGGGCGGAGGTGCCCGAGGACATCGAGGAGCGGGCCCGGGTGATCGGCATGGCGGCCCTGAAGTTCATGCTGCTCAAGGTCAGCCCCAGGACGACGCTCCTGTTCGACCCGGAGGCCAGCATGACCTTCGAAGGAGACACGGGGCCCTACGTTCTCTATGCCTACGCCCGCATCCGCTCCATGCTCCGCAAAGCCGAAGCCATGCCGGACGAAGACCGGGTGGACTGGGCAGCCCTGGGTTCCGCAGAAGAGAAGGCGCTGGCCCTGCGCTGCGCCGCCTACCCCGACGTGGTCCGCAAAGCCGCGGCGGAACTCGATTCCTCGGCTCTGGCGGGGTATCTGCTGGACCTGGCCAAGGACTTCAGCCGTTTCTACCGCAGTTGCCCCGTGCTCAGCGCGCCGGCCGCCGCCCAGCGGGATGCGCGGCTGCTGTTGAGCGACCGGGTGCGGGCCATCCTGCGCGACGGGCTCGAAACCCTCACCATCGGGGTCCTCGAAAGCATGTGAGACCTCGCGCCGGGAGGTCGGTCCTCCCGCAACGCGGCTCCACGCCATGGCAGAGAACACCGTGCCAGAACCGAGCGGCAGAGGTCCCCGGTCGGCGCCGACCGGGGCTGATCGGACGTCGTTGTCCGAGGCTTCCGGGGGCGATCCGCGTCGGTTGGCGGGTTGGCGGTATCCACTGCTCACCGCCGGGGGCTGCGTGGGTTCCGGGTTGCTTCTCAGCGCCGCCTTTCCGCCTCTGGGATGGGGCGGGGCGGTGTGGGTCGCGTTGGTTCCGGTGCTATCGGTTCCCGTGCCGGCGACGATCCGCGGGCGCCTTGTGGCGGGATACCTGCTGGGGTACACCCATTGGGCCTCGGGTCTGCTCTGGCTGAACGAGGTCGGCTTTGGCGCGGGGTACCTGCTGGCGTTGTACTGCGCCCTGTATCCCATGGCGTGGTATGTGGGGATGGCCGCCGTGCGGGATGCGCTGGCCGGGGGGCGCCGCGGCGTGACGCCGGGGGGATGCTGCGACGTGGTTCGTGGCTGGCGGCACCCCCTCCTGGTGCTGGCGGGGGCGTGCTTCTGGGTGGCGCTGGAGTGGTTGCGGGGGTGGTTTCTGACGGGGTTTCCGTGGAACGAACTGGCGGTGAGTCAGTGGCGGCAGACGGGTCTTCTGTGCCTGGCGGCGTTTGCGGGAACGGCGGGGATTGGGGCCCTGATCGTGGCGACGAACGTGGCCCTGGCTCTGACGCTGCGGCGTTGGCTCGGGGAGGGAGGCAGACGGGGAATCTCCTGGGGTCTGCTGACCGTGGCCGTGCTGATGCTCTGCGTCCCGTGGGCCGTCTGGCGCGTGCCCAGGGTGAGGTACTCGGAGGCATCGCTCCGCGTGCTCTGCGTGCAGGGCAATATCCCCCAGTGTCGGTTCTGGACCGAAGAGCAGTTCCAGGAAGCCCTGGACACCTACACCGGACTCACGCGCTTGACGGCACCCGTCGCCAAGCCCGATCTGGTGGTCTGGCCGGAGAGCGCGGTGCCGGCGCCGCTGGGCTATCCACCCCTGAAGGAAGCCCTGGAAGCCCTCATGGCGGAGGTGCGCACTCCGCTGCTGATCGGGGCCATCGACACGCGTCCGGACCCGGCCGCCACGGGGCTGGAACCGAGTCAGGAGGGCACCCTGGACTACAACTCCGCGATTCTCCTGGGCGCCGACGGCAAGGTGGTGGACCGCTACGACAAGATTCACCGCGTTCCCTTTGGCGAATACGTGCCCTTCGGCCGGCATCTGCCGTGGCTGGTGGATCTCATCGGCATGGGGAGGGGGTTGACCGCGGGATCGGAGTTCACCGTCATGCCCCTGGGCAAGGGGATCGAGGCCGGGACCAACATCTGCTTCGAGGACGTCTTCGCCGACATCAGCCGGTCCTTCGTCCTGCGGGGCGCCAACCTCCTGCTGACCCTGACCAACGATGCGTGGTACGCCGAGAGCGCCGGCTCCCGCCAACACCTGATCCATGCCGTGATGCGGGCCGCCGAGCTGCGCCGCCCGCTTCTGCGCAGCGGCAACAACAGCGATACCTGTATGATCTGGCCCGACGGCACCGTGACCGGCCGCCTGGTGGACGCCCAGACCGGAAACCCCTTCGTCCGCGGCACCAATGTCTATACCATCCCCGTCCCGGATGCCCCCCCCCTGACCCTGTATGCGCGCTGGGGCAACTGGTTTGGGCGCGCCAACGCCGTGGCGGCCTGCGCCATCCTGGCCTGGGTCCTGCGGCGGGCATACCGCGACCGGATGCGGCGCCGCGAGGCAGTGGCCGACGCCTGACGGCAGGAACGGCGGGCGGATTCCGCGGGGCAGCCCCGATGCCGCCGGTCGAGGGCAGGGGAGGGGAGCATACCCTCGCGGCCACGGGCGTGCGCGTCAGGAGTTCTCTTTTTCGCTCGCCGGGATTTGCGTGGGGGGGGATTCCGCATCACTGTATTCCGTTGCCGGCAGAGAGCTGACGCACGCCTTCGGGGTCCGGTGCCGGCTTCGGACAGCGGAAAGGAGTGGAGACGATGGGACGTCCAATCACCATGTTCACGGGTCAGTGGGCGGACATGCCCCTGGTGGATCTGGCGAAACTGATGTCGGGGATCGGGTACGACGGGCTCGAACTGGCCTGTTGGGGGGACCACTTCGACGTCGAGCAGGGGGCCGCGAGCAAGGCATACTGCGAAGACAAGCTGGCCACGCTGGCGCAGCACAACCTGAAGTGCTGGTGCATCTCGAATCACCTGGCGGGCCAGTTGGTCTGTGACGTCATCGACGCACGCCATTACGCCTTCGCCCCCGCGGAGGTGAAGGGCAATCCGGAGGCGGCGCGGGCCTGGGCGGTGAGGACCATGAAGATGGCCGCGAAGGCTGCCGCGAACCTGGGTGTCGAGGTGGTGGCGGGGTTCACGGGGTCGCCCATCTGGCACCTGGTGTACTCCTTCCCGCCCTGCCTTCCGGGGCAGATCGAGGCGGGATACAAGGCGTTCGCGGCGGCCTGGAAACCGATTCTCGATGTCTTTGCGGATCACGGGGTACGGTTTGCGCTGGAGGTGCACCCGACCGAGATCGCCTTTGACATCGCGTCGGCCCAGAGGGCGGTGGACGCCCTCGACGGCCATCCGGCCTTCGGCTTCAACTACGATCCGTCGCACTTCGGCTACCAGGGCGTGGATTACGTTGCCTTCCTGCGGACCTTCGCGGACCGCATCTTCCACTGCCACGCGAAGGATGCCTGGTGGGGCCATGGGAACGGCAGCGTGGGGGTCTTCGGCGGCCATACCGAGTTCGGAGATCCGCGCCGGTATTGGGACTTCCGCTCCCCGGGTCACGGTGACATCAACTTCGAGGAGATCATCGTGGCGCTGAATGACATACGCTACGACGGTCCGCTATCCGTCGAGTGGGAAGATGCCCGCATGGACCGGGTGCACGGCGCCACGGAGGCCTGTGCCTTCCTTAGAAAGCTCGACTTCAAACCCAGCGCGATCGCCTTCGACGGCCAGTTCGGGAACTGACCGACAGCGAGAGCACCCGGGAACCAGACGCCGGCCTCCGCGCAGTCGCGGATGTCGGCGTTGTTCGTGTCCGGAGGGGGACGCAGGGGACCACAGGGGACACAGGGGACCGCGCGCCGCCCGGTCAGAGCAAGGCGCAGACGTCCTTACACGTCTGCTCAGAACACCTGCGCAGCCGGAGATTGAGCGTGATACCAGGCAGGCGCCACGAGCCGACTGGCGCCACGTCCCGCTCGGCTCGCGGGACCTGCTTCAGGCGGCGTAGAAGGCCAGGATGACGAGGAGGAGGGAGATAGCCAGGATGAAGGCGGCCCCGAGGCGGGCGAGCCAGACCTGGCCCTCGGAGGTCCAGGGGCGCACGAGCTTCTTGGCAATGGGAGGATACTGGTAGACGATGCCCACGGCGGCCATCAGGGCGCCGTAGATTACGGCCGCGGCAAGGAAGGCATCCCCCATCTGGGATACCGCCAGGCCGATCATGAGGAGCCCGAGCACACCGGCAAGCATGCCGGCAACACGCGTGGCCCCGGCCGGCAGGGCCGTGAACCAGTCGCCGAGCTTCTGGGCATGGGTGGGCCAGACAAGGATGAATACCGCCTTGAGAACGCCCAGGCCCCCGAGAACCAGTACGATCGTGCGCAGTGTGCTCATCGCGTCTACTCCTCTCGTCGCCGTGCCGTCGTGTGTGTTGCTTCGGGTACCCTGATGCGGCTGTGCCTCCCGGGGGAGGGGAGGGCAGCCGCACGGATCCCACCTTCGCGCAACCGCGCGATCTCCCGGGCGAGGACCTCCATGGCCGCTTCTCCGTCCAGGCTGTTCGGCTCCACGAAGTCCCCCGCGGCGAAGTCGTTCCAACTCGATATGCAGATGGTGAGGGCGCCGGCGGCAAAGGCCCGCCGCAATTCCGCACGGAGCGCCTCCCCGTCCTCCCGGGGTATGGCCCACAACGGCCGGCCGCGACGGTCGACCGCGCCGGGGTCGCCTCGGTGGCCGGCGTAGATCAGGACCTGTCTCTCCGCACCCCGGGGGCGCAGCCGCGCCGCGTTGTCCGGTGGCCCCCAGGACCATTCTCCGCCTTCGCCGCGGGCCTGGATCGCCAGGAAGCTGGGATGCCGGCTCCCACGGATCTCCACACCCGGAAGCGCCACGACGACCACACGAGGCCCACGGCAGTAAAGGGACGCCGCGCCGGTCTGCCGCAGGTCGGTCAACCAGGCGGCCAATTCCCCGCTCTCGATGCGTCCCGCCCCACGGCCATGCTCCGGCCGGAACGCGAGCACAACGCGCAGGGGAGGGGCAGCCGCCGAACTCAGGTGCAGAAAACGCCGTACGCGTTCCCTCAGCACGGCATCCGACAACGCATCCGATCCCAGAGCCAGAATCACGCCGTCCAGGCCGCAGCGCCGCAGCCTCGCCAGATCCCGCTCCATGCGCTCATCCGTCCACCCGTAATACTCCGGGATGGGACGCGCAAAATGCTTTCCTGCAACGGGATATGGATAATAGACAGGGAGAAGCGCGGGCGCCTCACCGGGAGCATAGGAGAGATCCGAGAGGCCCGTTTCAGGATTCGGCGGACCCAAGCTGCCGCAACCCCAGACCAGGAGAGCAACCAGCACCGCAAGAGCCGGCATGGCTCCAGGCCGCGTCCCGCGCCGGGGCAGGATCACGCCGGGGGACCCCGCGTGCAGGCCGCGGAGAGCGGGACTGGACAGCGCGGAAGGCCCATTGCCACGAAATGTGCCCATCAGCGGCTCTCCGCGTCCTTCCCGGGCGGGTCGGGAGGCCCGTCCTGCGGTTTTGCCTCGGGCCGCCGTTGGAAGTCGTCGCAGTCCTGCATGGGTTCGACGGGTTTGTCCCTGAGCAGGCACCGGCTCACAAAGGGATGGCGCAGGAAATGGACGCAGTCGCGGCAGAAGCGGCCTTTCTCGACGGGCCCCAGGGATCCCCGCGCCTCGGGCCGGGTGTCCAGGAGCGCGGCAAGACGATCGACCGCCTGACGCGAGGAAGGCGGGGCCGGAGCGGCCGGCGACGCGCCTTCGGCGGCGGCCACCGGCGCCCCGCACAGCGCACAGGCGAGACGATCGCCGACGTAGGTCCAGCCGTCCATGACCCTCGTCAGTTTCGCAATCGACTCCCGGCCGCAGGCCTCACAGGAAAAGCGGTCACCCGCCGCAATGCCGTTCTCGTTCGCCATGTCGTCCGCTCTTTCGTCCGGCAAGGAACGCCGCATACGGTCAAGTCTACCCGCAAAGCGGCCATCGTGCAAGTTCCGGTCCGCCGAAACCGGCAATCGGAGACGTCGTCCAGGGGTCTCCGCGCACCCCGGGCGCTTCCGACAGGGGGAACGGTGGGAGGGCATCCCATAACGTCGCATAATATATGTTATGTTTACATTGGCACACCTGCGGCACCTCTTCTCTTTGGTTTGTATCATTCTTATGGGAAAAGAGTTACAGTTTCTTTGGCGGGTTGGAAGCGGGGCCTGTGGATAACTTGTGTATTGCTGTCAGGGGATGGTGATATCGTCGCCGCGCATGGGGGCGTGGGGATTTGCGAGGGTGTCGAGGATATGGTTGGCGAGGGTATCGGGGCTGGTGCTTGCGTGGACGTGGATGCGGATGGCGCCGGGGTGTTGGTGTTCGAACCAGGTTCGTTGTCTGCGGGCGAAGCGGACGGTTCGGCGGGCGATGGCATCCTCGAGGGTTTCGAGGGTTGCGGTGTTGCTGCCGGCGAGGAAATCGGCGATATCGCCGTAGCCGAGGGCCTGCCGCGCGGTGGGTGTGTGGAGGAGGCCCTGTTGGATGAGGTGGCGTGTTTCGTCGATCCATCCGGCGGCGAGCATGCGGCGGGTTCGGAGGCGGATTCTGGGGCGGAGGACATCCATATCGGGCAGGATGACGAACTGGGGGAATGCGGGGGTCCTTTGTGTCGGGGTTCGGTGCGGGTCCGGGGGTTGTCCGGTGAGGCGGAGGATTTCGACGGCGCGCAGGATGCGTCGGGGGTTTCGTGCCATGTGGGGGGGCACGGCATGGTCCAGGGAGGCGTCCCGCAGTTCCGCCAGGAGGCGTTCGAGTCCCCCCGGCTCCCGGGTCTGCTGCTGGAGGGAAGCCGCCAGGTCGCGATCGGCGGGTAGAAGTGTCAAGCCATAGGCGATGGCCTTGGCGTAGAGCCCGCTGCCCCCGGCGAGGATCGCGACCCCTCCCCTGCCCCGGATGGCTTGGATGCAGCGGTCGGCACGTCCGAGAAAGCCATGCACATCGTAGGGAACGCTGATGGGCAGGCATCCCAGGAGGTGATGGGGGACGCCCCGGCGTTCCTCGGGGCTGGGAACAGCCGTACCGATTTCCATGCCCCGGTAGACCTGCATGGAGTCGCAACTGACGACTTCCCCGCCGAGCGCTTGGGCGAGGCAGACCGCCGTCCCACTCTTCCAGGAACAGGTCGGTCCAAGCACGGCGATGACGTCGGGCCCCTCACCTCGCGGCAGGTCTGCACGGCGGGGGGCACGGGCGGGGTCCTTGGCCCCGTGCGGGGTTTGCGGGCGGAAGGGCTGGCGTGCGTCCGGCGTTCCACTGCCTCCCGGGGAGGAGCGGCCTCCGGGACGGGCAGCAGCGTCACAGGACAGCCGGAACTCAGTGGCATACGCGAGCAGAACGCCCATTTCCGCACCGTTTTCCACCTGCGGGGCCCGGGATTCGCCGCTCGGAGAGCGCCTCCCGCATTCCTGCGGGGTGCGGGTCGTGGCATTTCCACGTGCGCCGCGGCCATTGGGCGGCGCTAGGTCTTTTCGTGTGGGCACCGCCGGTTGCCGTCCGGACCCGGTTGGGGTTGGGGCCGTCGGTTGTCGTCCCCATGGGCATCCTGCGGCGAGTGACGGAAGAAGGACGAGAGGATGAAGGCGGCCACGCCGCAGGAGATGGCGCTGTCGGCCACGTTGAAGGCCGGCCAGTGAACCTGCCGGTAGTAGAAGAGGAGGAAGTCGATGACCTCCCGATGGACCAGGCGGTCGACCAGATTGCCGGCAATGCCCCCCGCAATCACGCCCAGTGCCAGGGCCCGCTCCGGAAACCCCTCCGTGAGACGCCCGAAGGCCATCACCAAGCCCGCCAGGACCACCGCCGACAACACCGCGAGCAGGAGCGTGTGGCGCCCCATGAGTCCCCAGGCCGCCCCGGGATTGCGGAAGTGGACGAGGTGGAAGAACCCCGGGATCACGACCCGTTGTGTCCCGACGCCCCAGGAGCAATGCACGAGCAGCTTGGTGGCCTGGTCCAGGAGGAGGACTCCCACGGCCAGTGCCAGGGGCAGGCGCCGGAAGCTCAGGGTCCAAGGTTTGCCGCGGCAGTCATGGCCCATGGGGTCAGGTTCCGTTCGGCAGGGTCTGTCCCCGACCGCATCCATGGATTCGGTGTCCGGCGGAGCGCTGCCCCGGAGCGGGCGGAGGATGCTCCGGGGAGTCGCGGAGAGGGTTTACTCTTCGGCGAGAACGTCCTCGTCGTCCAGGTCTTCGTCCAGGAACCCGTCCCCATTCTCTTCGCGGGCGGTCTTGCAGTCGATGCAGCGCCGGGCATAGGGTTTGGCGCGGAGGCGCCCCACGGAGATGGCCTTGGCGCAATCGACACAGATCCCGTAACTTCCCGCCGCGATGCTCTCGAGAGCCGCGTTGATCTGGGCGAGGTTGTTGCTCTCCTCGGTCATCAGATGCAGTTCGGTCTCCCGGATGAAGTCGTCGCTGCCCACGTCGGCCAGTTCCTCGCCGGCCTGGCGACTGGAGGTCAGGGAAGCGGAGGAGAGACTCCTGATCTGCCGGACGATGGATTCCCGTTCCTGAAGAAGAGCTCCACGGAACTCCTCAATCTGGTCAGGGGTGAAAACGTCTTTCGCATCACCTCTGATCTTAGCCATCGAGAACAGCCTCCTGGATTCTGAAACCACAGTCCTGGGCCATACCCATTTTGGGTGGCCTATACTATAGTGGGCCTCTCTGCCCGTGCAAGGCTCAGCCGAAGCGTTCGCGCAACCCTGCGGCCAAACCCGGGCAGAGAGATGGAGCCCAAGTCGCGAGCCAGGAGCAGGAAGTACTCCGTCTCGCGCAGGGACGCCTCAGCGATGTTCAGAAAGTGCAGGTAGTCACGCTCCGAGTTTCGAGCCGATCCTTCGACGATGTTGGCTGCGACACTTCTGTCTGTTCGCCACGCGAACCGCCGGCTTGCATGCCAGTTCAGCTGCCATTCAACCGTTCAAACATGGTCAAACGGCTCCGGCAC
>JAFGRS010000429.1 GCA_016935045.1 Lentisphaeria bacterium
GCGTCACGGTCCAAAGCCCTACGACTGCTTCTCATTCGTGTGAATTCGTGTCCATTCGTGGTTGTCGCGTGCATAGTCCAGGCTAAGCGTCACATGGAGGCAATTCCCGTCGCACGTCAACTCTCGGCATGGTTTCAGAACGCACACACGCACCCCGTCCCCCGCATGGCGGTTGGCCTTGGCCGTGGCGGGGGGTTAGGTTCTGGGGTCGCGTTTCCCGGACCCGTACAAGGTGTGGTCTCATGATCCGTGCCGGCCTGTGCTGCGCATTCGTCGAGGAACCGATTCGGTTTCGCGTGGCCACGGCCGCACGTCTGCGCCCTCTTCCTCGGCGCGAGCAGTTGGAGAAGCTCTCCCGGCTCTGCCTGGGCAATGCGGGGGCCCTGGAAGAGGCCCTGCGATTCTGTGCGCGGGAAGGGATCGGGGCGTTTCGGGTGAACAGCCGGATTCTGCCGCTCTACACGCATCCGGAGGTGGGCTACGAGATCGATGGACTGCCGGACGCGGACCGCATCGTGGCGGGGTTCCGGGGGTGCGGCGAACTGGCGCGTCGCCTGGACATCCGCCTGACCTTCCATCCGGACCAGTTCGTGCTGCTGTCCAGTCCCAGCGCGGAGGTGACGCGGCTGTCCATCGCGGAACTGGCATACCAGGCCATGGTGGCCGAGTGGATCGGCGCCGACGTCATCACCATCCATCTCGGAGGCAGCTACGGGAATGCCGAGCAGGCCCTCGAACGGTTCGCATCCACGATCACCTCGCTTCCGGAAGCCGTGGTTACGCGACTGGGGCTGGAGAACGACGACCGTCTGTATCCGCCTGCGGATGTCCTCCGCGTCTGCGCTGCGTTGGGGTTGCCGTTCGTCTACGACGTGCACCATCATCGCTGTCTCGGTGACGGGATGAGCGTGGCCGAGGCCACGATGGCAGCGCTCCGCTCCTGGGGAGGACGGGAACCGGTGTTTCACATTTCGAGTCCGCGCGCCGGCTGGGGGAGCCCCACGGCGCGTCAGCACCACGACTACATCGCGGTCGAGGACATCCCGCGGGAGTGGTTGGCTGTGGACGCCACCGTCGCAGTCGAGGCCAAGGCGAAGGAGTGTGCGTTGCGCCGGTTCCTGGCCGATGTTGCGGCCATGGGGGGCGCCCTGTGGGGCAGGGCGGCCCCGGGCGCGGACGGCATTGCGGAGCGTGACAACGGGCCGCCTGGCAGGGAGAGCGCGATTCGACGGACCCGGCTCCCGAACCGGCCACCGGACGATCGGGTCAGGCACAGGAACAACGCCCCCCGGCGTACAGGGGGCTGAGGACGGTCCTGCCAATGACTGAAACTGCAACGGCGTCGACGGCGCAATGGGATGTCGTGGTGGCCAGGGACATGATGGTGCCGCTGCGGGATGGCGTCCGGCTGGCGACGGACATCTACCTCCCGGCCCGGGGGGTTCGCCCGCGGCCGGGGCCCGTTCCCCTGATTCTGGTGCGCACGCCCTACGACAAGAAGGGCTCGGCGCAGACGGGCGAGTTCTACGCCCGGCGCGGCTATGCCTTCGCCGCTCAGGACGTGCGCGGACGCTACGCCTCGGAAGGGACATTCTACGCCTTTGCGGAGGAGGGGATCGACGGCTTTGACACGGTCGAGTACCTGGCTGACCAGGACTGGTGTGACGGCCGGATCGGGACGGAAGGGGCTTCCTACTGTGCCGCGGCGCAGAGCGCGCTGGCCTGTCTGGCTCCCCCCCATCTCAGCGCCATGGTGGTGCAATTCGGGCCTTCGAGTTACTATCACAGTTCGATGCGGCACAACGGCGTCCTGGAACTCCGTTTCCTCGTGTATGCCTTTTCCATGGCGGCATCGAGCCGGGAGGCGGCGGCCAGTCCCCGCATCCGCCGCGAGCTGGAAGAGGCCGTACGCCACGTGTGGGAGTACGTGGATGCGGCTCCTCTGCGTCCCGGCGCGACGCCTCTCTGCCTGATCCCTTCCTACGAGCGCTGGGCCATGGACATCCAGACCCATGCCCTGTACGACGACTACTGGCGCAGGCCGGGGTACGGGCCGATGCCGCACCTCGAAGCCCATGCCGATGTCCCCACCTTGTACATCGGCGGCTGGTACGACACTTACACGCGCGGCACGGCCGAGAACTTCGTGGCCATGTCGCGGCGGCAGAGCCGCGCCGTGCACCTTCTCCTGGGGCCATGGCACCACGGCGGCGCCGGGGAGGCCTGCGCCGGGCAATGTGACTTCGGGCAGGCGGCCCGACTGGATCTGGCGGCGGTGCGCCTGCGCTGGTTCGACCACTGGCTCAAGGGAG
The DNA here is from genome assembly GCA_016935045.1 of Lentisphaeria bacterium. Taxonomy (GTDB): domain Bacteria; phylum Verrucomicrobiota; class Lentisphaeria; order Oligosphaerales; family JAFGRS01; genus JAFGRS01. Next base: position 2,313 of record JAFGRS010000429.1, read on the forward strand.
TGCCGACGGGTTTGGACGCCGCTGCCCCGGTGCGGTACTTCCGCATGGGCGGCGGTGGTTGTGCCGGATCGCCGGGGCGGTCTTCGGGGGCCGAGGCTCTGCCCTACGCTGGGGAATGGCGCGAGGCGTCGACCTGGCCGCCCCCCGGCAGACTGTTCCGCCTCTACCTCCGGGGCGACGGGTCCCTGTGCCCAACGCCTCCCGGGGCCGAGGACGGCGAGTCCCGCAGCACCTACACGTATGATCCCGCGGACCCGGTGCCCACGGTCGGCGGCAATCTCTCCGCCATGCCCCTGCCTGCCGGCGGTTACCACCAGCGCGGCAGCGGCCGCGGTACCCAGACCCTGCCCCTGGCGGCCCGGCGGGACGTTCTGACCTTCCACACACCGCCCCTGCAGACCCCCGTCGACATCGCCGGTCCCGTGCGGGCGCGCCTGTTTGTCTGCAGCGATTGCCCGGACACGGATTTCACCGTCAAGCTGGTGGACCAGTTCCCCCGCGCCGGCAGTCAGTCGGGGGAGACCGCGCTCAACCTGACCGACAGCATCGGCCGCCTGCGCTTCCGGGAAGGCTTCGACCGGGAGTGCTTTGTCGAGCCC
>JAFGRS010000430.1 GCA_016935045.1 Lentisphaeria bacterium
CGCCAGGGAGCAGGAGCGGCGCAGCCCTTCGGGGCGAGGCGGCGCACGGCCATCCGCTGCGTACCTCGTCGGTACCATACCTTAGAGCACTTACTCCGAAACATGCGTGTTTCGTGCGTAACGCCTACCGCGCGCGCATTATGCGCGCGCGGTAGTATCCCAGGGTTTGGTTGCGGCCGCAGGCTGCTTTAAGGTATGCGCCCTCCTCGTGCCTTGCGGATGACCATGCGGCGCTCTCGCCAAAATGTGAAGTTATTTCCGTGCGGACCCTCAGCGCCCGTCTTCGCCGGGGCTGCGCCTGGTCTTCGAGGTGCCCTTTGGCTGGGCCCGGGGTCTCGATCCCGTCGACACGGCTTCGCGATCCATCATCCCAGGCGGAAAGAAGATACGACTTCGGAGGGGGGACCTCCCGGCGAGTCGTCTCCGGGTTGGGATCTGGGGAACAGCATCCTATGGCGCGCGCCCCAGGGCATCGGCCACGCGTCCCATGACCTCCAGGTCCGTCTCCAGGATGCGCCCGTCCTGGTAACAGAGCAGGTTGAAGGCGGGCACGCCGCCGACGGCCTGGAATCGACGCACGAAACGAACGACGGACTCGACAGGCGGCGGAGGCCAGTCGAAGGGACGGTTTTCGGCGTCCATCACCCACACCCCGCAGAGAGGCTTGCGGGAGTCGCCGTGCCACGACACGAAGGCATACCAGGGCAGGCCGCCGGGGGTGTATTCGCCCCGCGGCAGGTAGTTCAGCCGGCAGATCTCGCCGGACCAGTAGTCCTGGCACGGGGTGGCGAGGGCATGCTGTTCGATGCCGGTGTTGTGGCAGAGGAGCCGTCCGGGGTGCCCGGCCCTGGCGGCCTCCGCGATGCGCTCCCAGGGCGTGGCGCCGAGTCTGGCCAGCGCCTGCGCCGAGTCGAACCACCATGCGGTTACCTTGCGGCCGTATCTCTCCCCCAGGATCTCGAGGATGCGGCAGTGGCGGTCGTAGAAGGCCGCGGAATCGCCCGGCCCGGCCCCCGCCGCCAGTTCCCATGGAGAGGCCGGCGGCCGCGACGAGATGCCGTGGTGGTAATACAGGCAGAGGGCCACTCCCGCTTCCCGCAGTCCCTCGGCCAGGTCCATGATCAGATCGCGTTCGCACGTGTGGCCCGGCAGAACGGCATCCATTTCGGCGTTCGGACAGGGCATGATATGCCGTGCGTGGGCCAGCGTGAAGAGCACGTGACCCGCCCCCGTCTGCCGAACCTGGTCGACGAACCGGGACACATCGAACCGCGCCACCGCTTCGGCAAAGGGCAGCGGCTCCCCCCGCTGCGGCAAGGTCAGCGCCGTCCAGTGGAACCCCACGCCGTATCCCGTCGCCCGCAGGGGCCCGAAATCCGCTGGCTCGAAACTCATTGTCGGTCCCCCGCTTTCGCCAGACCTGCAGGTGTCTCGGTAAGCGACTCCTGAACGGCCACCTGGACATGCCATAAGGCAGCTGTTCGGGCACGTCAAGCGCTCGTGCACGTTTTCCCGCCGCCGCCCCATCCCGCAGGGACCGGTCGGGTTCGGGGCGGGGTTGCGCGAGTGTTTCCGGGGCAGTACACTTCCCGGCGATGCGCGCGGCGCGGCGCGGCGTCGATGTCGCCGCGCACCAGGAAAAGGAACACGGCCATGGCATTCGGTCTCATCCACTACAATGCTCCCGGGGACACCTTCGAGGCCTTCGTTCGCTACGCGGCCGAGGCCGGCTTCGACTGCTGCGAGGTCATGATCACGGATGTATGGCCGCGGGGCGCGGCCTTCGATCCGGCCCGGGCCCACGAGGCGAGGTCGATCCTGGACCGTCACGGGGTTTTCGCCTCGGCGCTGACCGCGGCAAACGACTTCGTGCAGCTCGATGCGGCGGCCGTGGAACAGCAGGTCAGCCGCATGCGGCAGGTGGCGGAGCTGGCCCGGATCCTCGGGACCGGCACCCTGCGGACCGAGGGGGGGCAGCCGAAGGAGGGCGTCCCCGAAGAGCGCTGGGCCGAGGCCATTGCGGGTTGCCTGAAGGCCTGTGGGCCCTTCTGTCAGGACCTGGGGGTGCGGCTCGCGGTGGACAACCACGGCACGATCACGAACAACCCCAAGGTGCTGCTGAGGGCCCTCGAACTGGCGGACTCACCCCATGCGGGCTCGAATCTGGACACCATGAACCTGCGCTGGTGGGGCAATGCGGTGGAGGACCTCCCGGCCATCTTCCGGGCGCTGGCTCCCTACGTGTTCCACACCCACATGAAGGACGGCACCGGCGTCCGCGGCGAATACCGTGGAGCGGTGTTGGGGCAGGGGGAGATCCCCTTGGGGGTGGCGGTGGGGGCCCTCGTGGCCGCCGGCTACAAGGGCGTCTGGTGTGCCGAGTGGGAAGGGCGTACGGACAAGGCCCGGGGGTACGCCGACTGCCTGGCTTGGATGAAGGCCAACTGCCCGGGCTGAGGGTTTGCGTCCGTCCACAAGCGTTAACGGTGGCGGGAGCGCCGGTGGGGGCGGCGTGTTGCCGGAGCGGCGGCCCCCGGCCCCGCACCGTTTCCGGCCTGCCGGCCCGGGTGTGCGGGGTTGCGCCGCCGGCTGCCGGGCAGGAGCGGACGGATGAATGCGCTCGGGTTCCTCCATCTGATTCGGCTGATCTACGGCAACCGCCCGCCGGACCCGGCAACCATCGAGCGCATGGGCCTGCTGGCCGTCAAGATCGGTCAGACATACGCACTGCGCCCCGACTTCCTCAGCGAGGAAACCTGCCGCAACCTGGGACGGCTGTACCGGGACACGGCGCCCGTCTCCCCGGCGGCCGTGGCCACCCTCCTGCGCCGGCACACCGACGAGGCCTGGCGCCGGGAGGTCACCCACGTGGAACCCCTGCCTCTCGCCTCCGCCTCCGTCGGCCAAGTACACCGGGGCAGACTGCGGGACGGCAGGGAGGTGGTGGTTAAGCTGATCAAGTCCGATTTCCGCGAGCCCTTTCTGCGGGATGTGCGTTCTCTGCGGCGCCTGCTGCGGGTGGCGCTGCTGGTGTACCGCAAGCTGCAGCGTGTGGCGGATCCCCTGGGGGTTCTCGACGCCATCGAGCGAGGCACTCTGGCGGAACTGGATCTGCGGCAGGAGGTGGCAGGCCAGGACTGCCTGCGGCAGATCCGGGACCGGGAAGGGCGTCGGTTCGACCTCACCCGCCTGCGTTTTCCGCAGCTCCATCGGGAACTCTCGAACAGCCAGGTGATGGTGTCGGAGTATCTTCCCGGAGAGACCCTCGACCGGCTTCTGAACCGGGGGGAACTCTCCTACCGCACGCTGCTCGAGTTGTTTCGCATCCAGGGGTTCTACATCTTCTGCGCCGGGACCTTCCACGGGGACATTCATCCCGGCAACCTGGTGCTGGGGTCGGACGGGGCCCTTGCCTTCCTGGACACGGGGGTGATCGGGCATGTGGGCCCTCGCATGCGCACCGGCCTGTTCGCCTTCTTCGATGCCCTCAGTCGCGATGCCTACGAAGAGTGCGCCGAAGCCCTCCATGCCATGGCCGAACGCCCTCTCGACGACGCTGCCTGGCGCCGCTTCCGTGAGCGCTTCTGCGCCCTCTACGCCGATTTCAGCGGCACTCCCGTATGCCGGCTCAGCCTGACGCGGCGGATGATGCAGACCATTCGGCTGGGGGTGGACAGCGGCATGGCCTTCGAACAGGGCATCTACCCCGTCATCAAGAGCCTCATGTACCTGGACGGGATGGTCCTGCGATGCAATCCGGAGGCCGTGGTGGCGCGCGACATGCGGCCCTTTCTGGAGGAGTTCAAGGGTGTTTCCTGAAGCCCTGCCCGCGAGCGGTTCTCCCCGGCTGGACCGGCAGCTCCGTTTCCTCCTCGAGATCGATCGCCTCAAGGGCGTGCTGAGGCGGTCCTACGTGGACGGTGGACGGCGCCGGGAGAACGCGGCCGAGCACAGTTGGCACGTGGCGGTCATGGCATTCCTTCTGGGGGAGTACGCGGACTCCCCCCTGGACCTCGGCCGGGTGGTCCGGATGCTGCTGGTGCACGACGTCGTGGAGGTGGACGCGGGGGACACCTATCTCTACGACGACAGGAGCCAGGCGACGAAGGCCGCACGCGAACAGCGCGCCGCGGAGCGTCTCTTCGGATTGCTGCCCGAGGATCTGGCCGCGGACGTGCGCGCGCTCTGGGAGGAGTACGAGTGCGGGGTCACGTCCGAGGCCCGCTTTGCGCGCAGCATGGATCGTTTGCTGCCCCTGCTGCACAACGTCCTGACCGGGGGTCGCAGTTGGCGGGAACACGGGGTCTGCCGGTCCCGGGTCGAGGCCTTCCTGCGTCCCGGCATCGAACCCGGCAGCGGACGCCTCTGGGAATACGCCCGCATCCTGGTCGACGAGGCCGCCCGGCAGGGGCACTTCGCTCCCGAACCGGATCCCGGGCCTTCTTCCCTGCCGGCGGCCCCGCCGGA
>JAFGRS010000431.1 GCA_016935045.1 Lentisphaeria bacterium
AATCCAGTCCAAGGGATATCCTTCCGGCGCGGCGTACCATTGGCTCGTGTGGGGACCATCCCCCCGCGAGCCGCAGCCGAAACGGCCGCGGCAGGCACACCATAGCTCCGCGGATCGGGGGTGGCGAGTCTGCCGCAGGGAATCTGCCGGGAATCGGCGGCGGGGATTCGCGGATTCCCTGGGGGGTGTTATGCTGGGGCAGATCCTGGAACGGGGTACACCAGCATGCCATCCGCCATGAATGCCGCCGCCCAGCGGGTACAGGCCGCCTTCCGCAAGGGCACCGCCATCCCCTCCTTCAACATCCCCTACCACGCCATGATGGCCCCTGTCATCCGGGCGCTGCGGGACACCCGCACCGTGGGCATGATCGCGGTGGCACGCCTGGAATGGACCAAGTTCGAGGCGGGGAGCCCGGAGGCCATCCGGGACCTCTATGGGACCCTGCGGGACCCGCGGCTCACCCTGCTCCATCTCGACCACTGTCCCGTCATCGACGAGGACCTCTGCCGCGTCGATTTCATGGAGGTCCTCACGCGCGCCGTCAAGGCGGGCTACGACTCGGTGATGGTGGACGCTTCCAGGCTCGATCTGGCGGGGAACATTGCCGCCACCCGGCAGGTCGTGGCGATGGCCCACGAGGCGGGGGTGCCGGTGGAGGGGGAACTGGGTGCGGTCCTGGGCCACGAGGCGGGTCCCCTGCCACCCTACGAGGAGCTGTTTGCGAGCGGGAGGGGATTCACGGATGCGGAGGAAGCGGCGCGTTTCGTGGCCGAGACGGGGGCGGACTGGCTGTCGGTGGCGGTGGGCAACGTCCATGGCGCCATCACGGCGGCCCGGCGGGAGGCCAAGGTCGCCGCCCGCCTCGATCTCGATCAACTGACTCGCCTCCGAGCCGCCGCCGGCATCCCCCTGGTGCTCCACGGCGGCACGGGGATCCGGCGGGAGTATCTCCAGGAGGCCATCCGCCGCGGCATCGCCAAGGTCAACATCGCCACCGCAATTCGGCAGCCCTACGAGGCCCTGCGGCAGAGCGACCCGGAGGGCGCCGGGGAAGCGGTCTACCGTTCCGCCATCGAGCAGCTGGAGACGGAGCTGGGCGTCGCGGGCAATGCGGCGCTGCTGCCGGCGACGTGCTGATCGTCCCGGAGTCGTCCGTACATCCCGGAGTGTGCCCGCGGGGACGCGGGCGCTGCAGTCTGTTTCGAGACGATTGGTCATCGTCCCATATCTGTCTGGACCGCCCGCGGCCCCGCGGGCACGGACTCGGGAAACAGGCAATTCCGAGACGATCCGTCCGTTCGCGCATCCCGATCCGGCGGAACAGGGATCACGCAGGGAGGATGGTTGCCCTCGATGGACACGTGGTCGCAGTCCTGCAGGACGATCCACGCGGCATCCCCGGGCGCCCGCTCGCAGCTGTTGCCGTGGATCCTGAGTCCGTCCACGTTGTGGATGGAGAGGGAGGGGCCCTCGGTTCGGCCGAAGACGTTCCCGGTGATGGTCATGTTCGTGACCGGCCTGGCGTCGAAGCGTCGTCGGTTGCTGCCGCCCCCCGGGGGATGCATCGAGACGCTGATGGCCGGCCCGTCCGGCGGGGAATCGAGGAAACGGTTGTTGCGGATCACCAGGTCGCGGGCGAAGGGACCCTCCATCCAGGGGCCCCAGGTCTCGAACTGAACGCAGATCCCCATGCCGACATTCTGCAGGGTCGTGTTCTCGATCAGGCCCCCCGGCGAGCCGTTGATCAGGGTGCGCTGGAAGTTCGAGTGGAACCAGCAGTCGCGCACCACAAAGCCGGCGGCCGAACGCTTGCCGTCGAGAACCACGAGAGAGAGCTCGGGCAGGTCCAGCGGCCCGTCCAGTTCCACGAGGTACTCGCCCTTTGCCGTGTAGCGTTCGTTGATCGCGAGGGAGGGACCCTCGGGCGTCCGTTCCACGGCGGCCGCCCTGGCGCTGCCGAGGAGTTCCACCGATCCCATCTCCCGGAATTCCAGCGTGTCACCGGTCTCGTAGACGCCCTGCAGGAAGTAGCGCCGCTCGTCCAGGCGCTGTACCACACGCCCGAAACTGCCATGGATGTTGAGGTTGTCGTCCGCGCTGTAGGCCGATTCGCAGCGTTCCAGCGTCGGTCCGCGATCGGTGCCCGCGAGGTGGAACACGTCCGCACCGAAGGCGTGCAGGCGGTTCGTGCCGGGGCGCCGGGTGGCGCGCACGCGGTGGTAGACGTGGCCGCCTTCGCCACCGCCCTCGTTGACCGCGATCCCGGGGCTGGACCAGATGTTCACGTCCTCGCAGCGTATCCCGGAGCAGTGTACGGAACGCAGGGCCGCGCCGGTCCGGATGGTGCCGACCACGTAATCTCCGGGCTTGAGGGATCCGGGGATCCCATGCCTCTTCATCTCCCGGCAGAGGACGTTGCGGCCATCCTCGGAGAGCTGCCATTCGCCGGGTGTATGGCGGTGGTTGATGAAGCGTCCCTGCGCGTCATAGAACATGAAAGCGCGGCTGCCGCGGGTTTCCGTGTTGCCGTTGGCGTCGCGGGGCGCATAGCCTGCCATCAGGACAGCATCCAGGGTGTTCTTGCCGTGGTCGATTTCGGTGACGCGCGCCTGGAACCAGACCGGGATGGTGAAGTCGATGGTCAGTCCCCGGATCGTCACCTGGCGGCAGTTCTCGAACAGCAGCGCGTGCACCATGGGCGGCTCGAACCAGAACGTGACGTCATGGGCGACGATCTCCAGATCCGCCAGGTCCCTGAGCGTGGAGGCGCGGCTCCAGTTGGCGTGGAAGAGGTACTCCCCGGGCGGGATTACGATCCGCCGGTCCCCGGCCGCCGAGGCGCGGCGGATCTCTTCGAGGGCCTCCTGTCCCTTCCGGCGCAGCACTTCCCTCTCGGTTTCGTTCCATTCCGGGAAGCCCGTGGGCAGGTCAGGTTCCCACCGGGAAGCATAGGGCTCCGGCACGACCTGGAAGGCCGTCTCCACCCGCACCCGCTTGCCAGCCGCGGTCACCACAAACTCGACTTCCGATGCCTCGGTCAGACCGTGGGCGAGGAGGTCGACGGCGTGCGGGACGCGGTCTTCCGCGCCGAGTTCACGGTGCCAGATCGCCTCACCGTTCAGCCGGATCTGGCACTCGGCTTCGGCATCGGCGGAGACCTTCCGCAGGCGCCCGACGATGCGCACGCTGCCGGTCGTTCGGGGTCTGCAGCGCTGGGACGAGGCGGCGCCCGGCAGGACATCGAAGCAGGCGACGGACTCCGCCACCGCGTCGTCGAAGGTGGGCAGGGCAAGGGGTTCCGTTCGGGATTCGTGCATGGAATTTGTCTCCGAGGGTTCTCCGCCTCGCCTGTTGGCGCAGGAACACAGCAATAGGGCCGATACCGTCAGAGCCATCCCCGCGCGTTGTTTCACTGCCATTGTCCACCTCCGGTCGGGTACTGCCGGGCGGTCTACTGTACGGCCGGCGGCCCCCGACGGCCACGTCCACGGGATGGGGCGCGGAGGGCCGCGCTCCGTACCGGGATTCCGGCTGAAGCCGGTACTACAAGCCTCGTCTCCAGCGCATTCCCAGGTTCGTAGTACCGCCTTGAGGCGGTCCC
>JAFGRS010000432.1 GCA_016935045.1 Lentisphaeria bacterium
GAGTACCGCGAATCCCATGACCTACGGTCCGGGACCGTCCTCCACGAAGCCCCCCTCTGCCCGGCATGGCCCAACTGGCACCACCACCGCTGTTACCGGGACAAGGCCACCGTGCGGTACATCCTGGCCGGCAGGACCGGCATCGAGTTCATCGACCTGCGGACGGGCGAGGTCCAACTGCACAATTGGGTCCGCGGCTCCTGCAAGTTCGGCATTCTGCCCGCACACGGCCTGCTCACCCTGCCCCCCGAACAGTGCGGCTGTTACATCGAAAGCAAGCTGACCGGCTTCCATGCCCTCGCGGCGGAACGGCCCCACATGACCGGCCTCGAAGACGCCCATCCCCTCGAACGGGAACCCGATATCCCTGGTCCCGCCAACGCGGCCAGCCGCGCGCGCCTCCCGCCCCTCTCCCCCGAGGACTGGCCCGTGTACCGGCACGACACCCGCAGGACCGGGGCCACCCCCATGGCGGCCCCCAACGACCTCGAGGAGGCCTGGCGGGTGTTGCTCGGGGGACGCCTGACGCCCCCCGTGGCGGCGCACGGACTGCTGCTGACGGCACAGATCGACACGCATACGCTGCATGCCCTGGACGCCCGTACCGGCGCGCGCCTGTGGGAGTTCGTGGCCGGGGGCCGCATCGACTCGCCGCCGGCGCTGGCCGGCGGACTGGCTGTCTTCGGCTGCCATGATGGCTGGATCTACGCCCTGCACGCCGCGGATGGGCGTCTCTGCTGGCGGTTCCGTGCCGCGCCGGCGCCGCACCGCCTGGTTGACGACGGGCGCCTCGAGTCCGTCTGGCCCGCGCACGGCAGTGTCCTGGTGCAGGACGGCACCGTGTTCTACGCCGCGGGGCGTTCGTCCTACGTGGACGGGGGAATCCGCATGGGTACGCTGTCCCTCCCGACCGGCGAGCCGGGGATCGCGAGGACCTTCTACAGCCGGGACCCGGCGACGGGAGATGCCGTGACCCTCTACACGCCCTTCTCAGCCGAGGGTCCTCTGGGCAAGATGGAGATGCCCGGCGTGCTCCCGGATGTCCTCTCCAGCGACGGGGAATGCCTCTGGATGCGAAGCGTCACGTTCAACCGCGCCCTGGAGATTCAGCCCTCTTTTCCCCCTCACCTGTTCAGCTCGATGGGCTTCCTGGACGACTCGGGCTGGGAACTCTCCTACTGGCTCTATGGCCCGCACATGTATTCCGGCCGTGCCGGGATTGCCCATGCCGTCACCCTGTACCCAACCGCCCGCATCATGGTCTGCGGCGAGGACGAGGTCTACGGCTACCAATACGGTTACGAGGGCATCGCGGCGCCGCGCTTCATCGCTTCGGCAAAGGTCCCCGTCACCCGGACGGTCAAGCTCAAAAAGGGCTCCCGGTCCCAGGTCGTGCACCGCTGGGAGACCCGCGTTCCCCTCCATGTCCAGGCGTTGGTGCTCGCGGCCCATACCCTGTTCCTGGCTGGGACTCCGGAGGTCGACACCCAGGCCACGCGCCTCGAACTCGAAGCCGTGACCACCGACGAGTACCACCCCTCCCCCGTCCTGCGGAAGGCGCTGGACACGTTCCTGGGCCGGCATGGGGGAGTGCTCGTGGCCCTCGACGCCGCGGACGGTACGCCGCGACTCGAGCGGCGCCTCGATGTGCTGCCCGTCTTTGACGGCCTTATCGCGGCAAACGGCAGCCTCTACATGAGCTGCCGGGACGGCCACGTGGTCTGCCTGCGCGGGAAACAGCCCCCCCAGATGAACCCGCCCCGCCCCTGAAACTCGCCGCGCTGCCCCTGGCGCCCGCCGCCCTCGGCGCTGTCCCAAGGGTCTGGGAGAGGACGGCGGAGAACCGCCGGCTCCAGGGGGCCTCGGCGAGAGCATTCCGCTCAAGCCGTCGGGCAGAATGGGGCACATCGGCTTCAGCGCTCGAAGCGGATGCGGTAGGCGAAGGCATCGGCTTCGAGTTGGAGGCGCACTCTGCTCCCCTCCCGGGCAAGGACCGGCGCCGCGACGGGATGCCGGGTGGGTCCCACCGGCTCGACAGCCGCCACGGGGCCCCGGGCACCCAGGGCGTCGAGGTCCAGCTCGGCGGCAAACGCCAGGCTCCCGGGCAACGGGATGAGCAACCACTCGTCCGCCCGGTCGCGGAGCAGACGGAAGGCGCCATTCGTGGAGACCGGTCCGAAGTCGATGGCTCTGCCTTCCCGGTTCAGCCCGGCCGCAGCGTCGGGGGGCGGCTCCGGCTCGTAGCGTGCCGCGGCCACGCGGCCGTCGGCCATCTCCACCCGCAGCAGGCCGCCGCGGGCCCGGCTGCCGTCGACGTCTCCCTCGGGCACCAGGCGCTCGCCGCCCCGTTTCGGGTTGTAGAGCCCGTACCGGACCCGGTAGGTACCCCCGGGCGAATCCGCCGGGATGTCCACGCGGATCCCGGCGTTCAGACGGCCGGGCTGCAACAGCCGCTCCCGGTCCACGTCCATGTGGCCGTGGTGCAGGATGTTCTCCCCCTCCCTGGCGGCAGGATGCAGGATGTGGACGAAGGGTACCGTCCCCTCGGCCAGGGGCTGGAGCACCGTCCACTCGACATCCAGCTCGAAACGGCCCTCCCCCGCGTACCGTCCCCCCAACACCTTCGTCGACACCTGCCGCCGCACACCCGGCGCGTGCAGGGGACGGGCATCCGCAAACAGCGTACCCCCGGAGCGCGCCCAGCCGACCCGCTGCCCCGCCACCGAGAAAACCCCCGCCTCGCCCCCGGGCGTCTCGACCCAGAAGCCGTACTCCGGCAGCGTCCTGCCCTGAACCGTCCACGGCTCGACGCCGCGATTGGTCCACACCCGGGACCCGTCGCCGAAGATGGTCTGCTGTCGGAAGATGGTGTCGTCGTGGAAACGGTGCGCTTCGAGTTCCGCCCGGGCCAGGTTGTCGCAGACGTCGTGGAGGAGCCAGTAGGTCATCACCGCGCGGCGGCTGAAGGGACCGTCGCACATGGGGTTGCGTCCGCCGATGACGGTGTTGCTGAGGTAGTCGTCGGTGCCGTAGGTGTGGGCCGGGTCCTCGTTGCCGTAGCGGTGTCCCAGGCCGCCAGCGAGGAGGACGAAGCGGCCGTGGCTGGCCATGTCGTGCCACGGGGTGCGCGTGGCGGCCCGGGCGCGGATGCCCCAGCGGTCGGCGGAGTAGTGGTCGGACTGCGCGCCGTCGAGGCTGCCGACGAGGGCATCGTGACCGGCCTCGCTGAGCATGGGGGAACCGCGTCCCAGAATATCGCGGCTGGTGTCGAAGGCATCGGCCCATTCCCGGGCGCTGCGTCGGCGGGTGTGGAATTGCCCTTCCCGATCGTAGTAGTCGAAAACGCGGATGGCGCTGAAGACGTCGATGAAGAGGCCTGTCGGCGCAAAGCCGTCGCGCATGGCTTCCATGTTGGTCCTCAGCCAGGGGGCGAAGGCATGGGGCAGCCAACGGTAGCTCTGGGCCTGGCGGCCCTTGTTGTACCAGGCGCGCTGGGGGGTCCCGTCGCTGTTGAAGACGATATGGTCGTAGCTGAAGCCTGCCGCATCCGGGTAGAAATCGATGTAGTTGTCGTGGGGTGCGAAGAGGATGCCGTGTCTGCGGCAGGCTTCGGGCATGGAGCGGAAGGGTTCGAGACCGCCGCGGGGCGGGTAGATCTCGGGCAGGCGGTAGTCGTAGCCCCAGCACTGCCAGGCGTGTTTCACGAAGATGGCATGGGTGACGCCATAGCGGGCGGCCTCCTCGATGCCCCGGGCGGCCTCCTGGTAGTCGCCTCCCCATTGGTCCAGGCACATGCGGCCGAGAAGCTGGCGTACCCCCCTCCCGGGGCGGAAGCCGTTCACGTCGCGGTACCGGCGTGCCGCCGCGAAGGCGCCATCGCCGGAGGGCACAAGCAGGAAGGTGCTGTCGTGGGGAGTCTCGAGGCGGAAGAGGTTCCGGGCGGGGTCGCAGACGACGCGGTCGGGATACACATCGGTGGCCTGCAGCAGGCTGAGGCCGTTGGCGTAGTCGGCACCCACGTGACGGGTGCTGAGGCCGAATCCCCCCGCCCCAACCTGGAACGGGGCCTCGATCCCCTCCGCAACATTGCCGAAGCCGAGGTACACCCGCTTCACCGCCTCGGAACCGGGCCCCAGTGCCAGACGCGTGAAACGGGGCTGCCCCCGGAGATCCCGGGTGACTCCCGGCATCGAAAAGCCGAGGGTCAGAGCCCCCTCGCGGGCAGCCGCGGTCACGACGACGGGAACTGTCCCCGTTGGGGTTTCGACACGATGGGTCAGCCGCAGGCTGCCCCCGGAACCGTCCACCTCGAACCCCGCGACCCGCGCGCCGCTGCGCCAGTCGCCCGCGTCCCGCCCGTCGATCTCCAGCACGAATCCCCGAAACAGCAGCACCCGCTTGGCATCGCTGAAGGCCAGCACCGCGTCCGTCACCCCGGAGGCCCCGGCGACCACTGAGGCGCCGAGGGGACCGCTGGGACCCGCAAGGGTGAAGCTGCCCCGGGCACGGCGGCCCACGGCGGCATGCCGGGCCAGAAATGCGGCCTCTTCCTCGCGCCGCTGCCAGGTAACCTCGTCGACGGGTTCGGGGGGTGTGCCGATGCTGAGCACGGGGTCTCCCCAGTAGCCGGAATCGCAGGTGGTGTTGTTGGCGGGCCCCGGACCGTTCCAGAGGCGCAGGCGCAGGAGACTCCCGGCATGGGCCGAGAGGTCCACTTCGGCGGGCTCCCAGGTCTTGGCGGCCGTGAACCGTCGGAACAGCTCCCGTTCGCGTCCCTCCCCGTCCACCGCCAGCACCCGGAATTCCACCCCGTCGCTGGGGGGCTCGGTCTCCGGATTGTGGTCGCGGATGGCGGTGTGGAATTCGAGACGCACCGGCGTCACCTCCGGCACCCGGAAGGCGTAGTCGCACCAGAGCGTGCCCGCCCCCCCGCGGTAGGGAGGGTGCAGCGAGATGGCCCGGCGCTGGATCCCCCCCCGGGTGATGACCAGCGGCCGCCACGAGCCGCCGCCGGCAGGGTCCTGTCCGGCCCATCCCGGACCCATGCGGCGGCGGGTGCCGCCCTGTTCGAGGGTGATGCGGCAGGCCCGCACCTGGTCCAGGGGCTGTGCTCCCGGGGCAAGCTCGATGACGGGGGGCAGGTCCACCGGTTCGCGGCTGGGGGAGGCATTCTCGGCCAGCGCCAGGCGGAAGTACGAGGCGGGGGTCAGCCAGTACCGCGGCAGCGGCCGCCCGAGGCAGACTTCGCTCCGCCGCCGTCCCCCGTCCGCGTCCCCGACCATGAGGTTGGCCCCGAGAATGGCCCCCGGACCGATCCCCCGGCCCAGGATCGAGAGGGGCACGGCGGCTTCGAAGGCATAGCCGGCGGGAGTGCGGCCCACGGCGAAACGGCAGGCCCCCAGGTCGGCCTGCGACCGGGAGACCGCATAGGAGGGAACACGGACCAGAGCACGCTCCCCTTCGGAGCCGACATTGACCGCCAGCACCAGATCCTCCGCCGTCAGGTCCTTGTCCGCGCGCTGCTCGGGATCCGTCGGGGAGAGATAGAAGCGGACGTAATCGCTGTCCATGAAATCGGTGGACGACGTGTCGCGCCCGTCCACCTCGTCATCGGCAACCTGCACGGCCAGGTAGAGGGTGCCGCCGTCGTGAAGGGCGCGGAAGGAGCCGTCGAAGCCGCGGGGGTCCACCGTGCCGGTGCTGCACTGGGCTTGGCCGAGAGGGGCCTCGAGGGCGGCGCCCCAGTCCTTCAGGTCGCCATCCACCGTCACGGGTTCGGTCGCGCGCAGGCACTCGTAGGCATTGCCGGGGAGCCCCGTCGGCAGCGGACCGGCAGCCGTGGCGGACCGGGTGGTCACGAACACCGCGATGGGGTGCAGGACCAGCGGACCACCGGTCTTCCGCTCCAGGCGTACCTCGGCATGCACCGGGTAATGCGCCGCCAGGGCCCTTTCCAGCGCCACCGCCGTGAAACCCTGCCGCTGCGTTTCCCCCGGACCCACGCGGACGACCATCGTGTCGGTCCCGTCCAGGCGCCAATCGTCGTTGAGCCAGACATCGAGGGTCCCCGACACGGCCTCGGGAGATGCGTTCTGCAACTGGACCGAAAAGGCCAACGGCCCGGAACTCAGATCGTGGGTCTCGGGAACGCCCTCGATGGCAACACGAACCCCATCCGCCTCGTCCACCGGCGGAGTGAACCCCCACAGCCGGACGCCCCCGGGAACCGACAGGGCCAGGACAACCACCAACACCATTCTCATGCCGCCACTCTCCATGCGCCCGCAGACCCCCGAATCACAAGCGGATGCCAACCACACCATAGGACCGCGGGGTCCCCGCGTCCACCCCCACCCGGCAGGGCGGACTCAGAATCCGCCACCGGTGCGGACAGCAAGGGAGGGAGGCGCACTTCCGCCTCCGCGCATCCCTTCGGGGCCCCTGGCGTGGGTCCCCGTCAGGTACCGGGGCTACGCTCCGGATGGGTGAGCATTCGGGTGACCTGTCCCAGCCAGTGTTCCGTCTCGGACTCCTCGCAGAGGACCCCGAAGAGACTCGCGCGGTCCGGGTCAAAGACCACACTGGCGACGGGACCGTCGGGGTGTTCCCGTTCCAGCGCGCGGAAGTGCCCGTCCCGGACGCTTCCGAGCACCACCACGGGAGCGCGCAGGACCGACGTCAGCTCGAGTCGGATCGTGCACGGTTCCAGCGGCAGGAGCATGACTGCCCGGGATGCGCCGATGTCGGCGCCATCCAGGGAGACGACGCCGGCCTGGCCGTCAAACACCACCACGGGGCGACCATCCCGCGAAACCGGGCCATCCCCCGCTACGGCACGCACAGAGCCCCCCCGGCTGTATGCCACCAGGCCCGGATGACGCCGGCGAACGCCCAGGACGACCCGCCCCGCCGGGCAGGACACCTCGACGCGCGGAAAGCCCCGTTCCCGGTCCCGGCCGTACAGCACCATCACCTCCCCTTCCCGGGTGGGCTGGACGTAGGCATGGAGCCCGGGGTCCCGCGGCTGCACCGGCAGCGGCTCGACGGCGGCCTGTTCGAGGAACCAGGCGTACAGTGACCGCAGCGACCCGGCGTCCGCCCCCAGCTCCATGGGGTCGGTGCACCAGAACAGCCTGCCCAGCCCGAGGCTCCGTGCCAGCAGCAGGGGGGCGCCGTCGTCCGTGGCTGCGACGACGGTTGCCATTTCGGGGTGAACGGTGGCCATGGGCGCCGCCCGCAAGGCGCCATCGGCTTTGCCCGCTGGATTCCAGACGGCGCTTTGGCCGGGTTGCTCGGGCCGCTGGTGGGGCAGGTAGCGACCCGCCTCCCGTCGCGCCCCGAAGAAGCGTGTGAAGCGGTCCGCGGGGGCCGGGCCGCGGTCCGCGCGCCAGGCCGGGTCCCCGGTGACGAGCAGCCGGCCTCCGGCGGCAACCCAGGCGTGAAGGGCCTCGAAGAGCGTCTCATCCGCGCCGAGGGCCGCCGGGTAGACGAGGGCCCGGGAGGCCGCGGGCAGATGGCCGATCTGGCTGTCGCCGAGCACGTTGAAGTCGGCACGCAGGCCCAGGAGCGTCTCGAAGCAGCGGTACCCCGCCTCGGTTCCCAGGGCGGGGTGGTTACCGAGCCGCAGGCCGTCGCAGAGGAGAACGGTCAGGGGCGGCGGCCGGTACACGGGCTCGAAGGGCCGGAAGAGCAGAACCAGGTTGCGGTGGACGCAGGCAACGTCCTTCGGCACCAGGGGACCCGGGTGGAAGACGCCCCACGGGAACACGTTCTGATTGCTGTCCCGCAGGCACCAGTTCTGGACCCGGGAACATCCCAGGCCAAAGCCGCAGAAGGCGATGGCCTGGAAGAGTTGGCTCTGCTCCGCCTCGCTGCGGACGATGTGGTAGTCCACCGCCCCGTTCGCCACCGTCCACGCGGGATGGGTCTTGACCCCGTATTCCCCCAGTCCCACGGACCTGCCGACGCTGCGCAGGTCGTTCCAGCGGATGCGCAGGGGGAGGACATCCAGGTCCGTCTCCGGCGGGGCGAAGAAGCCGATGTTCGAGAGATCCTGACCATCGATGCTGAGGCGCAGGTCGATGCCGTCGAAGGGGGTGGAGTAGTACTCGCTGGTGATGGGCCGTTCCGGCTCCAGGGCCCGGACGGCATCCACGTGGGCGGTGTTCCAGCGGCGCACCAGGTGAGCGCGGAAGCGCAACGCATCCACCGCCCGGCGTTGGTCCCAGGGGCCTGCCCAGCGGGCCGGCGGGAATGGCATGCGCCCCCACGCCTCCGGGGCGGGGACCGTGCCCCAGGCCGCGGCAAGGGCCGCCGGATCGGGGTACTGCTCCCGCAGCCAGCGGTTCCAGAGCGCCTCGGCTGCGCTCTCGTTGCTCGTTCCCAGTCGATAGTCCCCGTTCAGGTACCAGAGAATGCGGGGGAAGTGTCCCAGGCGCCGGGCATACTCGGCGCACAGGGCGCTCTGTTGGGCCAGTCCCTCGTCGTCGACGGCGACATCGTGCCCGATCAGCATCCCGGGCATGAAGACCAGTCCGTGGGCGTGGGCGGACTGGGCCATGGCCAGGGCATTGCGCCAATCCTGTTCACCGAAGCGGTGGTTCGGGCGGGTGTACTGCAGGTTTTCGTAGATGGTGAGGCCGAAGTCCCGGCTCGCGGCGTGTTCCCGGTCCCACCAGAGGGGGCCTTCGGCGCTGGATTGGTAAACGTTGCCGTAATTGTCGCTGCCGAAGAGGAAAACCGCGCGGTCGCCCAGGCGCAGGTAGTTGTCCCGCAGGCGCAGCGGGGACAGCTCGGGCGGCGCACGGGAGAGCACGACCATGCCCTGTTCGAGAATGTCCCCGGGCGCACCGTCCCGATCCAGCCGAGCACGCAGGACACAGAGTCCCTCGCTGCCCTCGGGGACGCGGAAGGTCCCGCCGGCGGTGGCGGGCCTGCCGGGCAGCGGCGCCGTCTCCACGGTCCTGCTCCAGAGCGTTTTGCCGCTGTCCCGGTGGACCGCTTCGAGAAGGACCCCGCAGGAGGGTCGTGTCGCACCCCGGTTCTCCACCGCCACGGACACCGTGGCTTCTTCGCCGGGATACACGCCGGCAGTCCCGGCCGTCAGGTTGCGCAGGTACACCCCGTCAAGCAGGAAACGGAGCAGGCGGCGCAAGCCCTCCGCGAGGGGCCCCTCGGGTTCCTCGAAGAGGGCCCGGTCCTCGACCCCGAAGAAGGCCCAGGAACTGCCCTCGTAGAAGCCGCTGTAGTGCAGGAGCAGCGCTCCCGCCGCACCCCGCGGCAGGTCGTACCGGTCGCGCCCTTCGAGGAGGGGGATCCAGCGCGTCGCGTCGTTGCCGCGGACGCCGGACGCGGCCCAGCCGCCGCAGGGCCCGGGGATGGTGGCAGGGGGGAAGATGGTCTGTCCGGCAGCCGCGTGCAGGGCTGCGCTGCGTTTGAGGGGGTAATCGGCGTCGAAGAGGCCCATCTGGGCAGGGGCCGTACGCAGTCCGTCTTCGGGTTTGCCGGTTCGGGTGTTCATGGGCAGCCACTGCAGGCCGGTCACGTCGGCGAGGCGGACCTCGTCGAACCAGGCCGTTCCCGTGGCGCGGAAGATGCCCACCTTGATGGTGCAGAGGGCCGTGCGGGGTTCGGTGGAGAAGGTGTAGGTGTGGGTTCGCCAGTCGGATGCGCCCCGTTGCTGGGCGAAGTCCCTGAACGTCACCAGGGCGCCGGCCTCATCGAACTGGTAGATGGCGAGATAGGCGAAACCCGGCCCCGCCACGTCCGCGGTCCGCAGGGCGCCGCTGACCCGGTATGTGCGGCCCGGGCGTGCGGGGAGGGCGAGGTCCCATTTGACCTCCGGCCCGGGGGTACCCGCGCGCGCCACCGCGCAACGCCGCCCCGCCAGGGCCCCCTCGTCCTCGATCCCGGCCCCGGCGCTGTTGGGGAACCAGGCCCCATCCCGGTCCGATCCGCCGACCGGCGCCTGCCGTGTCCGATCGCTCTCGAAACCCGGATCCGGCACCAGACACTGGGTGTGGAGGGCCTCCGCCGCCCGGGCCGAAAGCACCTCGGCTTCGGGGACCCAGCGACCGTCGGCGAAGGAGAGGGGCCGCGAGAAGGCGTACCCCCCCAGCGAAAGGAAACAACCGCCGCCGCGCAGATAGCGGCTGAACGTGGGCCGGGCCGCCGCGGGAAATGTCTCCCCGCAGGGCAACACCAGCAGGTCGATGCGCCCGGGACGCAGCCGGAGCGGATCGGCCAGCGCCGCCGCACCGAGGAACTCCACCGCCGCGCCGCCGCCGCGGAAGATGGCGGCCAGCTGCTCGGGGGTGGCGGTCCGTCCGGTTGTGGGGAACCCGGCCTCGCGGAGGATGGCGACGGTGCCGCCGGGGTGTGCGCTGCGGGCCGCGCCGTCGGTCTCGGCAACGAACGGCATTGGGGCGTTTCCCCGGGCCAGGGTCCAGTTGTCGAATTCGGCCTCGCCGCCCGCGTTGTAGATGCCGCAGCGGAGGGAGAGGACCCGGGTCCGGGCATCGGGTATGAGGCTGGTGGAGACGCGTTGCCAGGCACATGGCGCAGCCAGTTTGGCGAAGTCCGTGAACGCCACCAGGGCACCGGCGCCATCGAGCTGATAGACCGCGGCAAAGGCATACCCGCCCCTGGGCGACGGGTCGAGTTCGGCCACCTGCACGTCCACTGCCGCCGTCACGGCGCCGGGAAGACCCTCGATGGGAATGTCCTGCACCACCATGCAGGCCCCGGTCACCGCCAGTACGAATCCGCGTCCCGGCGCTTCGCGGGTCCCCGCCGCGGGCCGCGGCGCCGTCCAGCCGCGCAGGCCCTGCTCGAAACCGCCGTTGATGAGGCGCAGGTCCGCATCGCCGGCGGCCGTCAGCACCCCACCGCCAACACAGAAGCACCCGAACAGCAGAATCCCCCGCCACCACGACCCCAACCGCACCGCGGCAGACCGCCGCCGGCCCGTCCACTGGCCTGTGCCGGGAATCTCCATGGCGATACAGTAGAGCCGGAATCCGCTTCCGACCGTCCCCGGCAGCGAATTCGCAGCCATGTTGGAGCGACCCCGCGCGACGGGCGGCGGCGGGACTTGCAATCTGTCGTCGCGGAGAGTTTTGTATGGTCGTTGACAACCTGGACAGCCAGGCGATGGATCGCTCTCATGCGAGGAGGCGTGCCATGCGTCGAAAGCCGTTTACCCTGATCGAGCTTCTGGTCGTCATTGCCATCATCGCAATTCTTGCCGCCATGTTGCTGCCGGCCCTGGCCAAGGCCCGTGCCAAGGCGCGCCAGATCTCCTGCCTCTCCAACCTCAAGCAACTGCACCTCTGCTTCCAGATGTACGCCGACGACAACAAGGAATACACGCCGAAGGGCTACGGCGGCATCAACTGGTGGACGGCCACGTGGAAGGAACTCATCTTCCCCTACGCGACCGACAAGGGGCTCTACTTCTGCCCCAACAAACCCAGCGGGGACCCGGTCACCTCCAACAACGACATCTACGGCATCAATGCCTACATCGGCGAGTCGGCGCCGGGGTCATGGACCTACGGGTCCTTCAAGGAACCCTCCCAGACCATCGCCCTGGGAGAGAACGACGACGGGGACTGGGTATGCGAACCCTACAACGGCCCCTGGACCCAACCCGGATGGTGCTACGCTCAGCATGAACCCGGGACCAATTTCAGCTTCATGGACGGTCACGCCAGCTGGATCCACTTCAACCAGGCCCACAACAACGGGTTCTGGCTCTTCCTGCGGGTCAAGCCCTGAGCGGCGGCGCGGCGCGCCGGCGGGGGGCCTACTGCACCACGGTCAGATCGCGGAAGCCGGCATCGCCCTCGAACACGAGCAGGTGGAAAAGCTCCTTCGGCTCCGCAAAGACGGCATGCGTGGCCACGCGGGTGACTCCGCCGATGCGCACCGTCAGACGCTCCCCGGCGAAGATGAGGCGCAACCGGTGCCAGGCGCCGCGCCTCAGCGCCAGCGGCGCCCGGGCGAGTTGGGTGGCCTGCGTCTCTCCTCCTTCCGGGTTCTTGGCGACTTCGAGCTGGGATGGCGAGATCACCACGCGGAACGAGCGCGCATTGCCGGCCGTGTGGATCCGCAAGGAATGCCGATCGGCCTCCCCGAAGTTCACCTCGTATTCCATGGCGCCGTTCCCGAGGCCCAGGGGCCCCCGCAGAGCGGCGGGGTTCTTCCCACGCGGCTGAGGAGTTCCCCAGAGCCCGCCGTCCCTTGCGTCCCACGTCCCCCCCTGGGTGACCCAGGGCGCCTCCGGCAGCGCGTCCAGGCCGTGGCGCAGAACGACCGCTCCCTCGAGGGGCGGCAGCGGCGGCGGGCCCTGGGGCCGGGATGCCGTTGCCGCCGGCGGCATCGTGCGGCTGTACCCCCCGTCGCGATGGCGCGCGAGCAGGGCGGAGAGTTCCCGGACCACCTCCGGGTGCTCCGCGCTCACGTCCCGGCTTTCGGCCGGATCCTCCGCAAGGTTGTACAACTGAGACCGGTGCTCGGCCGCCCGGGCCCTGCGCACCGCCGGCCGGACCCCCTCCGCCGCCACTCCTTCGACCCACTTCCAGGGCCCCCTGCGGATCGCAAAGACGCCGTCGGCGCTGTGCACGATGAGGTCGTTGCGGGGGGGCTCGGCAGCGGGGGTGCCAAGGAAGGAAGCAAGGACGTTGCGGCTGTCCTCCGCACCCTGCTCGGGTGGGGGCAGCGTCTCCCCCAACAGAGCAGCGATGGTAGCCAGCGTGTCCACCAGGCTGACCATGTCGGGGCAGACCGTGCCCGCGGGGACATGGCCGGGCCAGCGCACCAGAAACGGGACCTTGAATCCTCCCTCCCAAATCGAGTGCTTGCCGCCGCGGAGGTCGCCGTTGACCTTCAGCCCGGCCTGATAGGCCTG
The DNA here is from genome assembly GCA_016935045.1 of Lentisphaeria bacterium. GTDB lineage: Bacteria > Verrucomicrobiota > Lentisphaeria > Oligosphaerales > JAFGRS01 > JAFGRS01. Next base: position 12,911 of record JAFGRS010000432.1, read on the forward strand.
GGTCTGCAGGCTGGTCGTGTTCTCCGGCCGAAAGACCCCGCCGTTGTCGCTGGTGAAGAGGACCAGGGTATCCCGGGCGATGCCGAGGGTATCGAGGGTGTCCAGGATGCGGCCGGTGCTGCGGTCCAGCTCGTAGATCCAGTCGCCATAGAGGCCTGCCGGGCTCTCTCCCGCGACGTCCCGGTCGGGGGTGACCGGGTTGTGCACGGCCACGGGGGTGAAGAAAAGGAAGAAAGGCCTCTCCCTGGACTGTTGCCGGAGCCACGCCACGGCCTTGTCCGTGAGGGTGGCCATGACGCGTTCCTTGCGGCGCCGCGGTGCGTCGATATCGAGGATGGCTCCGCGGGGGTTTTCCATGTCCTCCGCGCCATACGTATTCTGGTAGTTGGGGTCGTCGAGATCGGGTCCCGGCAGGCGCAGACCCGCCGGGATCTTCCCACGGCGCAGACCGTAGACGAAACGGTTCTCGACGAACACCCCGGTGAGGTCCCCGTGGTTCGCGGGCACGGCGAAGTGATAGTCGAAGCCCAGATCCAGAGGCCCGGGCGACAACTCCGCCGTGTAGTCGGTCCGGGCAACCCCGGAAGGGCCCTCGCGGCCGTACCCCAGATGCCATTTCCCGATGGCCGCGGTGGCGTAACCCCGACGCTTGGCCAGGGAGGCCAGGTTGAGACGCTCCGGCTCGATGTGCAGAGGGGAAAAAACCCCCAGGACCTCGTGCTTCAACGAGGTGCGCCAGCAATACCGGCCGGTGAGCAGGGAGTACCGGGTGGGAGAACAGACCGACGAGGTCGTGTTGGCGTCCGTGAACCGCCGGCCCTCCCGCGCCAGACGATCCATGCTGGGCGTGCGCACCAGCTTCCCGTCCGCACCGTAGCAACCCGCGCTGCCGTAGCCGAAATCGTCCGCGAGAATCACCACGATGTTCGGCCGCAACCCCTCCCCCGCAAGGCAGGCCATGCCAGACCCCACGACCAGAACCGCAGCCACGAGAAAGAGAATCCTCACTTCTGCCTCCCGCTGTGTATGGCAGGGACCGGACCGGATCCCGCCGACCCGGACGCCGACACTGCCAAGGAAGGTAGTGCCCGCTTCTCCGCAAGGCAAGGATCGGGGAGCGGGGTGGGCGCATGTCAGCTCCGTAGGTCCCCATGCCGCACGAGTTCTGCCACACCGCATGTGTCCACCCGAGAACCCCGGGGACA